>JACDGI010000144.1 GCA_013821665.1 Anaerolineae bacterium | reverse complement strand
CTGTTGACGTTTTCGCCCTGAATCAACAGGTAGTTGATTTCTGGTGAGGTATAGAGTTTCTGCGGCAGAACCGGATTACTCGGTAGATTTAAGAAATATTGGAAGCCAATCTGGTTGGCGGCGATGAAGGTCGGTGCTGCGGTCGCGGTCGATGTGGGGCTGGGCGAAGCAGTGGGTGTAATGCTGGGTGTGGGCGTAACGGTGGCTGATAGTTGCAGTACGACCTGAACGATGGCTGTTTCGGTTGCGTGGAAAACGTTGCGCTCGCTTTCGCTGCTGATGAGGCGCAGACCGGCTAAGATCAAGACAACCATAACCACGGTAAACGTCAGGCCTAAGCCTGTTTTTTGCTGATTGCTGAGTCCCGCGCCAACCCGCACCATCTTGCGATTGCGTGAGGGTACAAACAACATCGACAGGGAAGTGTTGTCTTCCGGTCGACGGGCGGCGGCATATTTCATCAAGGCACGGCCAGCACGCTCAACATCATCATCCATCGCGTGCAGCAGCAGTTCATTCTGATGCAAGAACGGCTGATGATCTTCTGGATTGACCTCGAACAGACCGTCCGATGCCGCCAGAATCGTATCGCCTTCTTTGAGCAGCATACCGGCTTGGCCGATACGGAAGGCGCGGTTGGTATTGACGAACGACTTGCCACGCTCGGCATAGAAGCCAATATCGACCTGTACTTCGGAGTCCACGCCGATCATACGGGTCGAATAGTCGCCGTTCTTCATCTTGGCGGCTTCTTCAACCGACATTTGTCCGGCGTAGACGTATTCGTTAGCGAGGGTGTGGTCGATGTTCAGGCGGACGATTTGTCCAGCACGCATCAGGAAAATACGGCTGTTACCGACGCTGGCGACGAACAAGCGTCCCTGTGGGCCATCGTCCAAATTAACGGCGACGACTGCCGCCGTGGATGTGCCTTTGCCACGCAGTTCACTGTAAACAATTTTGTTGGCACGCTCGACCGAATGGACGAGGATTTTGGGGACATCGCTTTCGGGGCTGAGTTCGATGTACTCCATGATGGTACGGGTGGTTAAACGGGCAGCCCGTTCACCGGCTTCGCTGCCGCCTGCACCATCGCAAACGATGAGAACTTGAAGATTAAGTCCGCTGGCCGTTTTAATGACGGCATTATCCGCGTAATCTTCGAGATATTCTCTCGTCGCAATGTCCCGATCCGAAAATGCCGTAAGCTGCGCCAAGTCAATTTGCCAATCGTGCTACAAAGAAAGTTGTAATTTGATTTGATGTTTCATTCAACGATACACCATGTTCAGCCGAAAACCCATGAAGCCATTCCATTCGGGAAGAAATATGTAGAAATTGGAATGTGCTACATATCCTCAGCCCCAAATATCCCTTGCCCGATAAATCGGTTTTATTCGCCATCAGTGCGGACGAGGCACGCCTCGCCCCTACAAAAATCTTGGCGTTTAATTTAGATGGGGCTGTAGTCATCATCGACACCGCTCTCATCTTCGCCCGCAAATTTGATGCCGAAAACCGACTTGAGCACCAGTTCATCGCTGGCTTGCACCGTTTTAATGATGGTCGAGTGATGGGTGGCGTTGGTACGCCGATCTGTAAGTTTGACCACCGTTTTAGCATCCCACAATTCCATGCTGATATTCATGGTGATGTTGATTTCTGAACCAATTGGTACGGGAATATCACGGTTTTTGGGCAGCCGTTCCCCGTTGACGAAGGTGCCATTCTTCGCGCCCAAATCGCGGATAAAGAAGGTGTTTTTACGCAGCATAATCATGCAGTGGCGCGGACTGATGAAAGGTTGGTCGATGACGTACTGGCAAGCCGGATCGCGCCCGATGGTAAATTCGGGTGTGGTGATGCGCACTTCATTGACATCCAAACCGCTGATGGTGACCAGCCGCCCTAGTAATTTTACTTCTTCTTCGGCACCGGCTTCGCCTTGAGGCACGGGCGAGGACGTGGTTGCCACGACCGGAGCCGTAGATACCACAGGCGCGGTTATTACAGGCTGTTGAGCGGCTATCTCGGCCATATGGGCATAATTTGCTTGACGGCGGCTCGATCTTGCGAGGAGTAATATCAAGAAAATCACTGCTACGATCAAGGCCAACACAAAGGCCGCCAACACCGAGAACATCAAGTTATTGGCGACGCTGCTGCTGGCAAAACTGCTGGTGTTCGCGGGAACATCAGTCGGCACAAGGGTAGCGGTGGGTTCGAGCGTAGGTGCAGGTGGTAGGGCGGCTACGGTTAAGCGCGCTTGCTGTTTGGCGCTGCCACTGAGGTCGAGAACGTCCACAGCCGTGATGGTGAGATCAACGGTAGCGACGGTTCCGGGTGTGGTGAAATCGTCGAACGTCCACGGGATGCTGTAGTTGCCACTGCCATCGGGCGGCGGTGATTTGATCTCACGCGGAGCGCGGCTGCGGCCTGTGGTGCTATCGGTTGCGACCAACTGCAAAGACTTGAGGCCACGCTTCATCCCATCGGGAAATGTTACGGCGACGGTGATGAATTGTTCGGCGGTATCAAACACCACACGATCCCCACTGTAGCTGGGCATACGTACTGGCGCAGGGGCAGGGGAGATAATTTTTACAATGGGTGCTTGGAACGCTGGTTGATAGCTAAAGGATTGAGCGGCCTGTTGACCATCGGTCAGGGTGACGGTCAGATTGATGGTGCGATCTTTGTCGAGATTCTGGTTGGCGCTCTGGTAATCCAAAGTGAAGACGTTGCGGCTGTTAGCAAGTGTATCAAACAGGACTTTGAGCGTGTTGATAGCCGTTGGCGTGGGCGAAAGGGATACGCCGCTGCCCGCTTCATTGTTGGCGAATAATCCGCCACCATAAGCCGCTAAACTGCGATGCTCGGCGACGGATTGCGGACGGTAGCGCTGCACCAGCACCACATTAAACGGGATGTGCTGTCCAGCAAAGATGCTGGAGGCGTTGACTTCCTGCGGATCATTTAAGAATGAGCCGAGATATAAGGCTTGTCGTGGTGCAGCAGGATCAGCCGTTTGCAGCGCGGTTAAAGCGGCCTTGAGTGTGGGTGTGATGCTGTAGACATTGGGCGAATGGGTCAGGCCATCAATGAAGGCTGTGGCTGTGTCTTTGTCGCTGACGGTGGTGATGGCTGCGGTATTGGCGACTGGCCCCAAGATATAAAACGTAACCTTATCTTTAGGCTGATAATAGCCGTTGAAGTAAGCGTGCAGCGTGTCTTTAATCAGATCAATGTCGCTGCCGTTGCTGAGGTTGACAATGATCGCCAGCGTCATCGATAGTTCGGCGTTGGTTGTCAGTTTGAGGTTGGTGCTGGGTTCGCTGAGTTTGATGCTGGTGGGCGGCAGTTCAGCGGGCGAAAACCCCTGTTGATCGTTGAGGCTGAAGCGCACTTCGACCTGTTGATTGGTGACAGCGGGTTTACCCTGCACGACAATTTGCGCGGCAGCATTGGACTGTGCCATACCTAAAGAGGCGGGCAGCAGGAACAGAGCTATTAAAATCAGCAGTCGGCAACAATTACGCAAAACAGTTCCTATCGTACAGCTTCAATGTCGGCATCAGCATCTTATTAGTATTCAACGGACGGCATCTGCGAAGCGTGCCGTCCCTACGAAAAGATATATTTGTAGGGACGCGATATATCGCGTCCGCCGAGAAATCCTCATATCAATTTTTAAAACAGCATGAGTGTACACACATTATTTTAAACGGCTCTGACCTTCTATAACCTTTACCTTTTCGACATCATTCGTAATAATGCGCGGATGAGGCACGCCTCATCCCTACAAAAAACATGCTCTGTATTGAACTTGGCGTTCTTGGCGACTTGGCGGTTCAATTTGCATTGATTTAACCACCTTGCATTTGGCGGCGCATGGTCACAAACGAGTCGAAGGAAGCCCGCGCCGTTACCTTTTGCGAACTATCCACCGTAAGCAAGCTGTAGGCGGCCATTTCGATGCCGTTATGGACGTTGGTGATGTTGGCGAAATTCAGATTCCACAGGAACATGTTATCCACAAAACCGAGCGCCTGCCCGATTTGGAAGGCTTTCAAGTTGTAATTGGCTTGCTTGGCAGTGGTGTTATAGGTCATCCATGCTTCGGGGGCGGCACCCGCGAAGCCATCCCACGTCCCCCAACCGAACTCGGTTGACCACAATTTGGCGTTGCGATGCCCATATTGCAGCATGATCTGGCGATAATCAGCCAATGTATCCAAGAAGAAGAACTGCTGCTTATCATCCCAACCCTGACCATCAACAGCGTTACAGCAGCGCACATCGGGCGGGTTGCCCCAGCCGAAGGGATGCACACCCACGCGCACATCATAATTGGCGAGGCCATGCTGATACATCTGGCGCAGGAAGTCGCGGTCATTGACGCTGACATCGGTGTTATCCGAGGGCGCGAGTCCCGAACTGATGATGATGATCGAGGGCGAATAGCTGCGGATGGCGGTATAAGCCGGTTTGAACAGGTTCATGTAACCTTCGCCGGTGAAGGCTAGGCGGCCTGTCCACTCGCGTTTGAGATTGGGTTCGTTCCAGACTTCGATGGCGCTGACATTAGGGCCAATCTGTGCCAGCATCAGGCTAATGAATTTGGCGAGATCAGCCGGATTATCGGGTGGGCCATCGGCTTGGGTGGTGCTGCGTGCCCAATCCGGGGCTTTGGCGATGCTGAGCATAACGCGGTAGCCGTTTTTACGGGCGGCGTTGATGTGATCTTGCAGCTTCGCAAATTCACCGCCGAGTTGGTCGCGCGAGGGTTCGAGGGCTTTCCAACTGGCTTGCAGCTTAATCCAACCCACGTTGAGCGACTTGGAAGCCGACATTAAATTATTCCAACCTGCGTCATCCACGTTCCAATCGAGCTGCACGCCCATCTGGTCAGTCTTAAAAGTAGTGACCATCGGCGGTGGATTGCTGATGGCAATCGGTGGGACGCTCATGCCAGCCGGTATGGCACCTGCTGCGCCGCCATCCGCCGGAGCGAGATAGTAGGCATCTTTTTCGCCTTCGGCTGTCCAACCTTTGAGGCCATTCGAATCAATCTGCCACCAGCGGATATGGTCGTCGGGGTCGCACTGCGGCCCATCAGTTACGATGAAGCGCGTGGTTGGCGGCAGGTATCCGATCACTTCATTGGATTTTCCGGGGCCGGAACGCACACGGTTAGCTACGCCGCCTTCGGTCACGATACCCGCGATGCCCACCTTCATCTGCGAGGGTGTGGGCGAACCGGGACAAACATCACCGTTGGTGCCGGGAATGGTCGGGATCGGCAGCGGAGTTGGGGTGACTGGACAACCTTTACTATCGGCTGAACCGGGTTGTAATGGACAGGCATCCACCGCGTCCGGCACCGTATCGTTATCCGTATCACGGTTGAGTGGGTCAGTGCCCAGCTTAATTTCTTGTCCGTCGGTCATGCCGTCGCCATCGGTATCGCGATTAAGCGGATTGGTATGCCAGACCTGCACTTCTTCGCCATCGGTCAGACCATCACCATCGGTATCGGGAACGTTGGGGTCGGTGCCGATGGAAACTTCACGGATATTGGATAGGCCATCAGCATCGGTATCGGATAGGACACTGGCGGTAGCGGTGGCGCTGGTGTTGGTGGAAGCGACCATCACCGTCGCCGTCGCATTCATGTTATTGGAGTTGTAGACACTGAACAACCCAATGGCCGCTATCAAGATACAGGCCAGCAGCATCAGCAAGCATCCGGCAATCATCAATGTTGAGATGCGCGAGGGAACGACGATTTCGCCGGTTTGGGTTTGCGGTGGGCTTTGCTCGGCTGGAACGGCACTGACCATCAGTTCAAATGGAAAGGTTTCCGGTCTGCCGAACAGTGGACGTTTCTTGGGTACAGGCCGCAGCGTGACGCGTTCGGTTTGTCCCGGCGCGAGGGTGTACTGCTTGCCTTCCATCTCGAACTGGATGGCCTGTTCGCGGTCACGGGCTTGGATGGTGTAAGTAGCGAAACTGTTACCGGTGTTGCTGATGCTCAGTTCAGCGCGACGACCACCTTTGATGCGTTCCGGTTCGAGATCGGTGATGAAGTTATAGAACGGCTCGACATTCAACGCGCCTTGAATGGCCGATGAGGTCAAGCCCTGCGCCCGTGCGACAACCCGCACCTCGAAGGCATGACCGCCTTCACTGCTGGTGGTCGCCAGCGGCGGATGAAAGGTCACCGACATGGTATCGCGTTTGGTGGGCAGCAAATACAACGGTTCGGTGGGCTGCGTCACCCAATTGCTGGGCAAGCCAACCACTTCGACACGGAAATGATCAACGACTTCGCTGCGGTTGACGACCTCAATGGGCAGCGTGACGCTGGAACCGGGAGTGACCTGTAACAACGACGAGTTGACGCTGACACCGATTTTTTCCAACTCGGCAGGTGGTGGCGGCGGTAATGGGGGAGGGGGCAGCGCCACCATGCCATCACCACCATCCGTACTGAACTCGCCATCAGTGGGGGCGATTCGTTTGCGTTTATAGACTTTGGCATCGGGATCTTCGGCTTCTTCGATGCGTATCCAGAAGTTGCCGAGGCGCAGTGTTTCGGATTTCTCCCAGATTTCGGCAATGTTATTGATGAGCTTGTAATTGCCGACGTAGGTGCCGTTTTTGGAGCCAACATCCAGAATGCGATAGGTGTTGCCCAAACCGCGCTCTAAACGCAGATGGCGACGCGAGACTTTATCACCGGGCAGTACGATGTCCAGTTCAGGATCGCGCCCGATGGTGAAGACATTTTTATCCAGCGCGATGACCCGCGTGGGGTATTCTTCGCTGTAGATGACCAAGCGGTCAATGTCGGTCCGTTCGCCCAGATCGGGGAAGCGTGTGGGCAGCGGCATGGACACCGACAGCGCCTTGGGCATCAAGACCGTCGCTTGATTATCCACGACCACACTACTAAAACGTGCCGAACCAATATCTTCGCTGCTAACGGCGATGCTTGTCCGCTGGAGTGCGCGTGACATATCACCGGCGGTTTGGAAGCGGTTGTTGACGTTCTTTTCCAGCGCCTTCATGACAATCTTTTCCAGATCGTCAGGGATTTCTTCGCGGAAATCGGTGGGTGCTTGCAGCGGTTCGCGGGCGTGCATACGTACGGCTTCGGCAATCGAGCGCGGCTGATACGGCGGCTTGCCGATGAGCATCTCGTACAGCAGGACACCCAACTCGTAAATATCGCTGCGGAGATCGACGCGTTCACCCAAACATTGTTCCGGCGACATGTAGGGGAAGTCGGTATCCGGCTTGTCAGTGACGAAAATTTCACCGGTGCTGGACTGCTGCGCCACCGTAAAATCGGTCAAAACCGGTTGGTAACGCACAATTGGCCCGATGACCGCGCTGGTTTTCAGCACGACACTTTCCGGCTTGAGGTCGCGGTGGATCATGCCTTGCTGGTGGGCATAGTGCATACCATCCGCCAACTGCACCGTCAGGCTGATGACTTCCGACAGATCAATCTGCTTGTTTTGTTCTTTGAGTCGGTTGACGTATTGGCGCAAACTGTTGCCAGTGATGAGTTCCATGACCATGAACAACTCATTGTCCACGTTGTCATAAGACAGCACATGGACGATGTTGGGATGGTCGAGGCGGCTAAGCATACGGGCTTCCTGCAAGAAGCGCTGTTTGAGCGTATCCTGCGAGGCCAAATTCGGATGCATGATCTTGAGGGCGACAGGCCGTTCCAAGGGAAGTTCGGTGGCTTTATACACACCGGTCATACTGTTTTGACCGATGAAACGGTCAATGCGGTAATTCTTGATGCGCTTGCCGACTAATCCGCGTGAGTCTTTGCGTTCCGCACCCTGGAAGACATCGAGTTCGCGGGTGCCGCGCTCGAACTTCATCCAATAATGACCCATGCGGACGATTTCTTCCGGCTCCCACTGGACCTGCGTGTTGGGAACCAGCAGCGTATCACCCACCCATGTGCCGTTGGTGGAATTTAAATCGGTGATATACAGGTTGCCATCGGCCTTGGCTTCGAGGCGGGCATGATGCCGCGAAACACGCTTACCAGCAAGGACGATGTTCTGGTCATCGTCACGCCCGATGTCGATGATCTCCGAGTCGATCTTGACCATCTGAATCGGATGTTCTTCGCTGTATAAAATCAGGCGGTCACTGGTACGCATGTCCAAGCTGAGTGGCGGTGCCGAGAAGGGCGGCATCTCCGGTGGCAGCGGCTTGGGCATCACCACCGTGACATAATCATCAATACCAAACTGGCCGGTTTCTAACTTGTTGGGAACTGGCAGCACCGTACCCGCTGGTAGTTCGCGCTTCGGCTCGTATTCCATCCAATAGCCGCCGATGCGTACAATCTGCTCGGCTGTTATGCGAACCGGCGCGTTGACCGGAATACGCTTCTCGCCAATCCATACGCCGTTGATCGCGCCCAAATCAGTGATATAAACACCGTCTGCCATACGTTCAATACGGGCATGACGGCGCGAAATGCCTTCGCCTTCCAGCACAATATCGCGGTTCTTGGCGCGTCCGATACTCAGGTGATCTTTATCCAACTTGACCGTCAAGGTGGGCGCGTCTTCGCTGTAAAACACTAAACGATCAAAACCCATCTGGTCAGCGGTCAGGTAGGGCGGTGTATAACGCGGTTTCTCTTTGTCCACCACCGCAACAGGCTGCGTCACCATTTCATCATCAAAGATGCGCGTATCGGCTGGTGCTTGTTGTGCTGGAGCGTCCGGCTGCGGATTGGCTGCGGCTTCGCTGGCAGCGATTTCTTCGGCTGTGGGTTCCGGCTTGAGCAACAATTGCATCCAATAATCGCCCAAGCGCACGGTTACATCGGAGTTGAGGATGATCGGTGATTCGGGCGTGAGGCGTTCATCGCCCAACCATACGCCATTGGTCGAGTTCATATCGGTGATGTAATAACGACCATTGGGCTTACGTTCGATTTGAACGTGGTTGCGCGAGGCCATCGTCCCTTGCAGCACAATCGTGCGGTTGGGCGCGCGTCCGATGGTCATAATCGGCTTATCGAGGTTGGCGATGAAAGTCGGCAGATCACGGTTATAAAATACTAACCGGTCAAATTCAGGTGGGGTACCATCATCAGATGGGCGCGGTAAATCTTCGTCGATAATCCCCGGCAGCGCCGTTTCCATGATGGCGGTTGAAAGGTCAGTCGGCAAACCCTCATCAGTTGAGGTATTGGTGCTGGTAGTGGTGATGACCATCGCCCGTATTGGTCGCTTTTCCACCGGCTTTTGCAGGGCGGCCAGCGCCTCGCTCATTTCACGGGCGCTTTGATAGCGTAGGGCTGGATCTTTAGCCAGACTCTTGACGATGATCTCTTCTAACTGCTGCGGGAAGTTAGCCTGTACCGCCGAGGGCAGGGTTAGGGCTTCGCGGGCGTGCATCCGTGCCGCTTCGGCAATCGACTTGGGATGATAGGGCAGTCGCCCGACAGCCAACTCATACAGCATGATGCCCAGCGCGTAAATATCACTGCGCGAGTCTACATTTTCAGCCAGCGTTTGTTCCGGCGACATGTAGGGATAGGTGCCGATAGGCTGCTGGTCGGTGATGGCATTCTCGCCGCTGCCCGTCAATTTTGCCAAGCCGAAGTCGGTCACAATCGGACGGTAATTCAGCCGTTCGCCATCAGGCAGCGGTTTGAGGATGACGTTATCCGGTTTGAGGTCACGATGAACCATGCCCGCGCGATGGGCATAATCCAGCGCATCCGTGAGTTGGCGAATGACTTCAATGGCTTCTTGATAATCAACAAATTTATTTTCTTCGTGCAGCCGTTTGACATATTGGCGCAGGTTGCCGCCAACAATCAACTCCATGACCAGAAATAAATTATTTTCGGTGTTATTGAATGAAAGCACCCGCACGATGTTCGGGTGGTCGAGTGCGGCTGCCGCGCGGGCTTCCTGCAAAAAGCGCTGCTGAAAACTGGTTTGTGAAGCCAGATGCGGATGCATAATCTTGATGGCAACCTGCCGCTGCAACTTCATGTCGGTTGCTTTATAAACGGCTGCCATACCGCCTTGACCCAGCACGAGTTCAATGCGGTAATTCTCGATTATCTTGCCGATCATTCCTTTATCTGCCATCTTGCTTCCCTGAGTGCAACGCTGGTGCTGGTTTCATTGTCTTAGACACGGTCATGGGACTTTCATTTGAACAAGGGGCTTCATATCTATAAATTAGACGGACGCGATATATCGCGTCCCTACAAACCGGTTTTTCGTAGGGACGGCATACATGCCGTCCGCACTTATTAACTACCAACTAAATTGTTAAACCGCATACCCTGAATATCTACGCCCTCCCCTGTATACGGGAGGGCTGGGGTAGGGGTTTATTATTCCTCTTCGGACTTCTTCTGGACTTTAGCGCCGCCCTGTTGGACAACGTGCGTCAATTCATGGGCCAATAATTCCTGTCCGCCCGAAGACGTGGGATTATACTCGCCCTGACGGAAGAAAATATCGCTGCCGGTGGTGAAGGCCCGCGCACCCAACTGCTTATTCAGGCTGTCGGATTCGGAATCAGCATGAACATTTACGCCGCTGAAGTCGTGCCCCATGCTCGATTCAAACATTTCACGGTTCACGTCCGGGATCGTTTGACCACTGCCGGACTTGGCACTGATCTTGCTTTCAACATCTTTTTCGACATCAAAGCTGCCGCTCATATCGACTTTTTTGGCCTGAATGTCGGCGCGTTTCATCTGAAGTTCTTCGCCTTTTTCTTCGGCGGCTTCACTGCGCTGGATGCTGTTGACACGCTTCATTTGAAGTTCTTCGCCTTCTTCTTCGGCGGCTTCACTGCGTTGAATGGTGTCAACGCGTTTCATCTGAAGTTCTTCGCCTTCTTCTTCGGCAGCTTCACTGCGTTGGACGATGTCAATGCGCTTCATCTGGAGTTCTTCTTCTTCGGCCTCGCCACCTTCGCTGCGCTGCACAATGTCAATGCGCTTCATCTGCACATCTTCATCGGCTGATTCACGTTGAACCACATCACGCTTTGCCATGACTTGGCTGGCAACCGCGTCGGCTTCGCGCTCATAAGGATCATCTGCCGCGCCGACCGTCATCTTGGTCTGCACGGTGAGACCTGTCCGCTGATGAATATCCGCCGGATTTGTCGTCAACATGCGCTGTACAGCCTGATTGCCGATCAGCCGTTGCAAGCGGATCATTTCCTCGTTCGGACTGGTGACAGGTGCAGTTTCGGCGGCTTGCGTCGTCTGCTGTGGTTTGTGGCTGCTCTTTTGCGGTAGCGGTTCTTTCATCATATGCTCGGACATCATCGGCCTCCAACCCTACTAAAATGAATCAGTTTCATATGATATTGTCTGGCGGATGAGGCACGCCTCATCCCTACAAAAATCTCTCGGCATTGAACTTGGCGTTCTTGGCGCCTTGGCGGTTCAATTGTATTGTTTTCTCTCACGTAATTTCCAACGTGTAGGATGCAAACGCGGGCTTCTGCGAACTAATCAGACGGTTCGCGACTTCGGCATCCAGATCAGTCTGCGTTTGGCTTAAAGGCAATCTTACCACGAAGTGGCATACCTCATTCTCGATGATTTCTGGCTGCACCCCAAAATACAATTCTAACAGGCGTTGTAAACCGGCAGGTGTCCCGCGCCGCATGAATAACCAACCGATTTGTCGCATGATTTCGCGCTGCCGTTCGATGGGCAGTTCGGGCAGCAAGAGCATATCAAACCAGCTTGCCAGCCACTGCAACCATGCCTCCGGCGCAATATCGGGCGACAAATACAGATCAAAGTTATCAATCGTCCAAATAATCGGGTTAAAGATGGACTCAAAGATCAGCAGGTAGCGCCCTAAGAATTCATCGTTGGCATAAATGGCCGGTAGATATTGCAGCCATGTACTTTGTTCGCCGAAGGTATGCATCGGCAGTTTGATCTTCTGGCGGTCAATGGCGGGTTGGGCACCGTTTACATGAACTTCGGGCGGCAGTGCCAAACCGACTTCGGGATAAATCAACTGCACGAAGGTGAAGAGATACGGCCCGACGCGGATGACATCGCCCTCGCTCAAAACCTGCGGCACACGCGACGGAATACGAGCATCATTGAACCAAACGCCGTTGCTGCTGTTCAGGTCTTCGACCAGATATTTATCATCATCCCGCCACAAGATCCGCATATGTTGACGGCTCAGTTCACGGTGGTTCAACACGAGGTTGTTATCCGCCCCACGTCCCACCCGCAATCCCTGCCGCCCGATCACCAATTCATCGCGGTCAAGGTCGGGGCCGGTAATCTTAAATAACGCTCTTATTTCATCCATGCAATATTTGCTTCCCTGTCGTCATTCGAAGAAACTGGACGCGATATATCGCGTTCCTACAAACGATGTGTTTCGTAGGGACGGCATACATGCCGTCCGTTCCGATATTATAAAAATCGCTCTACATCCTCTGCGTCTCTGCGGTTAAATCGCTCTGCATTGAACTTGGCGGTTTAACCACATTTTCGTAATACTCTCCGTAATTGTTACCTGTTATCGCCTGTTATGGCTCCCATTAACAGGCACTACTCGACCACCACATTATGTTGATAGGACACGACCACACCATGTGCAGGCAGCAAAATTTCTTGTGCCTCGGCAGACCGTGTAAACCAGCGTTTATCGTAGTTAATCGGATACAACTTGACCGAACGGATGAAGCTGACACCCTCGACACTGGACAGCATCGCCATCACATCCGAGATAAACAGGTCACGTCCAAACGGCCAACCTTTACCATCGATGCCGCCGACCAAGGGATTAATGAACTCGAATAAACGCGTCTCAACCGCTTGCCGTACTTTTTCCACGTCATAATGTTGGACTGCTCGCAGCCGCACTTCAGTCTCAACCCACTGATAAGCCGGTGGTGTCACGCTGAGCATGGTTGACAGCAGCCGCCGTTCATCCAGATAGGTTTGGATGGTATTACGCAGTTCTTCGT
>JACDGI010000937.1 GCA_013821665.1 Anaerolineae bacterium | reverse complement strand
CATTCGCACGGCGAAGGCAAAAGGCCTTTCGATGCGTCAGGTGTGGTTCAAGCATGGCGCACGTAATGCTTTGATGCCCTTGGCAACCTTTTTAGGCCCAGCTATTACGGGTCTATTGGCTGGCGCGGCCATCACCGAGCGTATTTTCTCATGGCCCGGTTTGGGACGGCTCGCAATTGATACCTTGGTTGCACTCGACTATCCTGTCGTTATGGCCGTGGTCATATTGAGCGCTGTGGCGACAATTCTTGGTTTTGTTCTCTCTGATATTTTGTACGCACTGATTGACCCGCGTATTCGGTTCGGCTAAGGCAGAAAGATACTATGGCTTCTCAAACGCAATCACCACAACCCGCGATTATCGATATTCAAAATGATAATGTGCAGAAGGTAGGCAATTCACTTACCGTATTGGCGCTGCGCCGTTTGCGCCGTGATAAGCTGACTTTGGCCGCAATGGGGATCATCGTTTTGTTAGCTATTCTTTCATTCTCAGCCCCATTGATCGAACGATATGTGCTGAATGTCAATTACACCTCAACCAATATCGACAAAGCATTTTTGCCACCCGGTACAGCGGGACATATTTTGGGGACTGATGACGTAGGGCGCGACCATTTGGCGCGACTGCTGTATGCCGGACAAATTTCGCTTTCAATCGCCTTCGTTGCGGCTCTCATTTCGCTAGTGATTGGGGTCACGCTGGGCGTTATCACCGGTTATTACGGCGGAATCGTTGACGATTTTATTAACTGGGTCATCACCACACTTGACTCGATTCCAACGCTATTTTTGTTGATCATTGTTTCGGGTATTGTGTTAAGAAACAGTGATCTCACGGGCACTATATTTGGTGGCCCGTTTGCACTGGTATTTATTCTTGGGTTTCTAGGCTGGTCAGGTATTACACGTCTTGTTCGCGGCGAAACACTGTCCATCCGCGAACGTGAATATATCATCAGTGCGCGTGCCATTGGTTCATCGCCCTTGCATATTATGTTTACGCACATTATCCCGAATTTGCTTTCGGTGGTATTTATCACGCTGGCGCTCGACATCGGGAATCTTATTCTGGTGGAATCTGCACTGAGCTTCTTAGGGTTCGGCGTAAAACCGCCCGCCGCGAGCTGGGGCAATATGCTAACCGGTGCCAATCAATTCTTTACCAAGGGGCCATATCTGGTGATCGCTCCCGGTTTGTTGATCGTCATTACCGTGCTGTGCTTATACGTTATCGGCGACGGTCTGCGCGATGCGTTTGATCCGACCACGATTGATTAACCTAAGTACAATGTAAATTCACCCTCCCCATACCCGCACTGACAACTAACTGGCGGGTGAAGGGGTAGGGGTGAGGTTATTCTCCAACTGGTATTGGTTCTTCATCCTCGTAATCAAATCATTCTGAATAGATGCTGCCTGACTAAGCCCTTTTTGTGGGTCAGCCAGCGCCGAATTCAGATCGCCCGAAAGCGTGTGGTTAAAATAGGCTTGCAGCGCTGTAACAGCTCCGGTCATAGCCGTTATAAGTACCCGCTGTACTTCCGCACCACAGTCAGGTGTATGGGTTCTGGCAACGGTGTCTAACAAGCCAGCCAGATAAAGGGTGTCATCATGAATATCGGCGGCATTTTTGGCAGCAGCTTCGTTTAAGCGGCTTTGGAACTGTTCGCGAACCGGAACCGTCACCTGAAGCCAATCTTCTAATTTACCGGTGACATCACATGTGCCTTCGACCACCAAAGACACCGGTGGAGCCAAGGTGATGGGCGCTTCCGGCGGTTTGCCACCCGAATCATTGATAGCGCAGCCAGTGATAATCACGGCTAAAGATGTTATCAACAGCATCTGCTTAGTCAAAAGGCTTGAACGTGCTGGCATTTATCCACCTGTTTCGTCGGGTTGGAGAACCTGATAAGTGCATGAATTGTAATTACTGCCGAGGATAACTTCATAATCAGCAGTCCGATTGGCATCCGGTTCAACACGGATATTTTCCGGTTTGATATTGAGTATTTTGACGACATCTTGAATTTTGCTGCCCTTGGTCTGGCCGGTGTGGTCGATCAAGATGGTATCCGTATATTGAGTATTATCAGCATTTCCCGCTGCGACCGCATTATAACCGCTCCAACCGAGTCGATCTGCGGCCACGCGATCCCAATCGGCATTTGGTGTGCCATTACGTACTTCAATTTTGAGACCAGCCACCGCGACCTGACTTTCGCTGGGCGGTGTATAGAAGTCTTCCATGAGCTGCTGAACGGTATCTGGCACAGGCAATTGGACGTTCGACCCATCCGGCGGTGTCCAAGGTTTAGTGTGGTAAAGCCGGTTGAAAACAAAATGCTCGATACGATCCGGGTCAATATTCAGGGCGTAAGGAAGCAAGCCCACCATATCTTCAAAGGTGAGATCGGTCTGAACGACTTGTGTAAGCTGTGACCACAGTTCTGGTAATTTCGTGATTTGTCCATTTGCACGGGCGGCTCGCCAAATTGCACGGAGAAGTTGCTGCTGGCGGCGACCACGATCAAAGTCGCTGCTGCTATGACGTGTACGCGCGTACCAAAGCGCCCCATCACCATCCAACGTATAAGCGCCGATAGGGAGGATATAACGTCCATCAGCATCGGGGCCAGTGGCTTGTGACGGCGGCTTAGCATCGATAAGTTCTTGATCTTGGATGGCACAATCG
>JACDGI010000936.1 GCA_013821665.1 Anaerolineae bacterium | reverse complement strand
GCGGCTAACTTTTTGCCGCTGAGTTCCAACATGGCCACATCGGGCGTAATCAAGTCGCCAATCTGCACCAGATCAGCCACTTCGGCAGCCGGTAAACCGACATCAATCACCAGTTCGTCAAAGGTGGGATATTTTTTGCGGGCATCAGCCTTTAACAAATGCGGCGGCACCGTCGAAACCAAACCCGGCAGCGGTCTTTTGCCATGCACCATCACGGGCTGCGCCATCATGATACGGGCATCGACACCACTAATACGATGGACGAAGATGAAGCCATCGACGACATCACGCACCATGAGGCCGATTTCATCCATATGGGCTGCCAACATAATCTTACGGGCGGGTTTGGTGGGATGGGTGGCCTGTTTGATGCCGATCAAGCTGCCGAGTCCATCCTGTTCAAAACGGGTGGTCAGCGGCTTCCACACCGAGCGGATAATCTCACGAATGGGTTCTTCATGGCCGGAGGGCGCGTGGGCTTCCACCAGCGTCTTTAAGTGTTCTTTTAGATCGAGCAAAGAATTTCTCCTCTTTTATCACACTACATTCAGCACGCGGCATCGGTTCAAAATTAAGGCGGCGGTGCCTCGGGTGTGGTGTCATCAAACGGCAGCGGTGTATCGGTAGGCGGCACCACAACCGGCACATCCGTATTGGTCGGCGCGAGGGTATCGGTCGGTGGTGGTGTAAAGCTCGGCTGCGGCGTACTGGTTGGCAGCGGCGCAGATGACGGAATAAGCGTCAAGGTGGGCGCGAGGGTATCGGTTGGGATAATCGGCACCAAATAGGGCGTAGCCGTTGGTGGTATGTAGGCAGTCGGTTGGTGAGGAACCGGAATATATTGATAGGGTGTGGGCAGCAATGGGCTGAGCAGTGAAGGGGTTAAACCGAAAGGTGTCACGGTGGGGAAGCCGACGGTCGCGGTGACATCACCACCAATCGGGGTGTTGGTGATAGCAGCGGTGGGGGTGCTTAGGCTGCCACTGGGACGAGCCGTTCCCCACAAGAAAAAACCAACACAGTAAAAGGGGGTCGTCATCAAAATAATGACAAACAGGACGATCCGAATATTCCGCTGCCTATTCGAAGCAGCGCCAATCCGATTAAAATCCATAGGGCATCCTACTCTTCCAAAATCGCCTGCTAACTATAGCACAAAAAAGGACACGTTGCGGCGTGTCCTTGGTCTGTGATTGCTCTACGATAACGGGAGCGGCTAACTATCAAATGGCAGCGGCGTGTTGGTGATGGCAGGCTGCGTCGGTGGTGGCGGTTGAGTTGGCGCAGGCGGGTTAGTCGGTGGTGGTGGATTGGTGGGCGGTATAAATTGCGGTGTCGGTGACAGGAAGCGAGTCGGCAGCACCAATGTCGGCAACTGTGCGGTTGGGAAACCACCGTTATCCTGAGTCGGGAAAAGCGGCGTGATACCCAAAGGCGTTACGCTGGGGAAAAAGCCACCGAGTGGCGTGACCGTCGGCGGGGCTGAGGTTGCCGTGACAACCTGTGGGCCACCTTCCGTTGGGACGGGAGTGAGCGTGGGTGTTCGCTGCGGAGCCGTTCCCCATAGGAAGAATCCGGCACAATAAAACGGTATGGTGATGGCGATAATGACACCGAGTATGGTTCGCCAATTACGTCGCCGCGTTTCAGCCGCTAACCGTTGTGAATTGCTCACGCTGTTCTCCTCTGCTGTAGGTCATCCACATGCCCAACTATAGCACATCTCATATTGACCGCACCTGATACAACTGACCATCTACAAAACCACGTTTGCGATAGTATTCGCGAGTGCCAATAGCCGAAATGACCGCGAGGCGTGAGTAACCATGTTCACGAGCCAGTTCAACAGCCCGTTCGATCAACTGTTTGCCGAGGCCAAGATGCTGGGCACGTCCAACTTCGCTGGCACCGAGTTCAAGTGATTGTCCATAGACGTGGATTTCGCGGATCATAGCAGCACCGGCTAATTCGTCAGTGATGGCAGGTTCTTTAGGCAGCGACAGGCGTAAGAAGCCAGCAATATCACGATTTTCGGTGATGTACTGCAAGAAGACTTCGTTGGTGGAGCCACCGTCATACCACGTTTCGTCGAGGTGAAGATCAACGGCTTCGATGGCCTGAAAGCGAACTTCACGGGCACGAATGTCGTTGCTACGTTCACCAACTTTGGCGAGTTCAAGTTCGACCACCTGACGGAAGTTGGTCATCAGGTTGCCATCGACAATATCCGTCGAGGGAATGTCACGAATGACGCGGGTCAGGCGGCAGTATTCGGGTGTCAGCATGAAACTGGCGGTCAATACATGCAGCAGTTCGGCATGGGTGTAGGGCTTCCATGTGCCATCTTGATAACGCAGCATGAGTTCGGCACTGTCGATGAGGGAGCAAGGATAAACCTTGAGTTCATCAGGGCGGAAGTCGGGATCATCAAACATCAGCTTATAGTCGGCAATATCAGCATCGGGTGATGAGCCGTAGAGATTAGGCATCCAATGGGCGTGAATTTTGAAACCTGCTTGCCGTAAAAGTTTGACTGCACGGCGGGTGGCAGCCACTTTATGACCCCGTTTGTTCATCTTGAGGACATCGTCGTTGAGGCTTTGGAAGCCAATTTGGACTTTGGTACAACCGAGGCGGCGAACACGTAGGACTTCTTCAACACTGATGTGGTCGGGGCGAGTTTCGATGACCAAGCCTACGC
>JACDGI010000935.1 GCA_013821665.1 Anaerolineae bacterium | reverse complement strand
CTAGACTGGTTGAGCATCCGTTGGACAGCCTGATTACCAACGGCACGTTGAAGGAGTATGAGCGCATCAGCGGAAAGGTTGGTCGGATTGAGGCTGATTTGGCCGTTCCTTTCCCTTGCTGGTGATTGAGCGGATTTTATGGGGGACGCAGGCTGTTTGGGGACACGCTCTAAATTCGGCATTCGAACTATCCTTCATCGTCAATTAAAGAAGCCCGAAATATTCTTACCTGATTATCGGGCTATGTGGATAAAACCAAATCATTAGCCGGGTGGCGGTGTCGTCACCTTTTGGTAGGGCTTCGTCGTCTTGAAGGAAATGAACAATTCATTGATCACCTTAACAAGCGAAGCTTCGATAAATCCAAAGTCTGGAGGCACCGGGGCAACTGGATTTCCCTCTAAGGCTGCAAATTGACTGCGTATTGCCCTCATCCCATCTACACCACCTGCGCCTTCGCCTGAAATGTTCAATTGGCTGGTGGTTCCCATATCGTATTTGTTGTAGATGCGGATGGCTTCTTCGCGGTTTGGGTTCTGTTTATAATTTATGACATCGTCATAAGCGTAAAGCGTCGGGCCATCAAACTGTACCTGAATCATAAAGTATCGGTAGATGGGTTTTAGCGCGGGTGTCTGGAGCCAATTAATGCCAGCACCCTGCGCTTTCTCGGTAAATTGAGGGGTTGTATACAAGGCGTTGTAAGAGGCACCGTCTGATGCCGATTTTAAAAGCGCGGCATCCTTCAATTCGCCAATGGATGCCTTTTTCGCATCTTCTTCACGCTCAACTTGATTCGTTATCCAAACGCTGATTTCCGCTCCTTTTTCAGGGCTGCTTTTCATGACATCAAGCTGCCACGCTTTGGCCGCTTGCCAGATCTTTTGAATTTCTGGCAACAGACTTTCATAGTTTTCTGCTGAGCGTTTCGAGCCTCCCATGCTTATTTCGAGGTCATTATAGGCGTTGACCATTTCGTTAATTTTGTCTCGGCGACCCTTCTTAAACCAGCCAGAACTGGCCCCTTCTAAAGGCTTGATTATGCGCTGGATCGTTTTGTTGTCTTGCGATGTACTATGCTCAATATCGTTGCTGAGCGACGGCACCGGACTCATCGCTCTCTCTTGGGATTTGGAAGGCGTGAGCATCCGCTGCACAGCGTGATTTCCGAATGTTCTTTGAAGATGGATAAGAGTTGAAGCGGAAATATTGGCCGAACTGAGGTTGATTTGTCCCTGATCAGAAGATGATCGGTCTGATTCGTTATCCTTTGCTGCCGATAGCGCGGATTTTAAGCGCAGCGTGGATGGTTTCGGAAGGCGCTCTGGATTCGGCATCAGGGTTACCCTTAATGGTTTATATATGGAGATGTAAAGGCCTATTCTTAATTATAGGGCTATGTGGATAAAACCGAATCAATTATTTATCGTGGATAAGTAACTCGATAATTAATCGTAACTATTTCTCATGCGAGGGTGCAGGTTCGGCGGGGGCATCTTCAGCGCGCCACGGCACAAATTCGCCGCTGTCGGTGCGGTAGGTATCGTGGCTGACGAGGAGATATTCAAACCAGACAGTCAACAGCGTATAGAGGTAACGACTGCCCTGCTCTTGCAGTTTGAGCGCGGATTCGCCCACATCACGATTGCGCCATGTGATGGGCAATGTCTTAAAGGTATAGCCACGCACGATGGCCTTGAGCGGAATTTCGATGGTCAGATTGAAGTGCGGCGAGATGAACGGGCGGCAGCCTTCGATAACGTGGCGGCGATAGCCTTTAAAGGCGTTGGTGACATCGTTGTAGGGTAATCGAAACATCAAACGGATGGCGAGGTTAGCGATGCGGTTGATAACCAATTTGAAGCGCGGATAATCGTAAATTTTTGACTCGCGCATAAAACGTGAACCGAAGGCGCAGTCGGCTTCATCACGCAGGATGGCATAGTAACGGACGACATCTTCAGGCGCATCGGAAGCGTCCGCCATATAGATAATCACTGCATCGCCGGTGAAGTGATTCAGACCAAAGTTGACTGCCCTACCGAAGCCGTTGCGTCCGGTGTTGCGGATGACACGGATGCGCGGATCACGGGCATTTTCGGCCTGTACGATTTCGCCAGTGCGATCTTTGCTGCCATCATCCACCACCAGAATTTCAAAGTTGGTCACGCCAGCGCTATCTAAATGCTCGCTCAGCAGATGGATCGTTTTGCCAATGTTACCTTCTTCATTGCGGGCAGGGATAATTATAGAGAGTTTCATAGCTTTTCACTTCAAGGTACTTATTGTTTAGTGGCTACAATCCAAGCCTGTTTGCCCAATAGCCATTGAGCCGGTGGTAGCATCAGATAGAGCTTTACCAAGAACGACCATTGGGGTATGCGACTACGGGTTGTATATGGGAGAAAACGAGGACGAACTTCCTCAACATGCATATTAATCAACTCAAGTGCCTCGACGAGAGAACGATCAGTCAAGGGCAAATAGTGATCAATAAAATCCCAGTATTCACCATGCAGAAAACGGATATTGGGTTGCAGAATAAGAACTCGACCTCCCGGATTCAGAACGCGCTGAATTTCGCGTAATGTGTCCATCAATACTTGTTTGGTAGGCAGATGTTCGAAGAAGTTGCTTACAAAAACGACATCGACACTGGCTTCAGCGATTTCCTGCATATCGTGGCTCATGGCGATGATTAC
>JACDGI010000143.1 GCA_013821665.1 Anaerolineae bacterium | reverse complement strand
GCCCTTCTGCCACCGTATCGATTAGTTTTTCGTCACTATCCGCAAAGGATTCATATTTTAGACCTTTGCTGTTTAAGAAGTCCGCACATTCGCCGTCAGTGTAGCCTTGCCCCCAATAGGCATGTGGCATGACCCAATCGCGCGGCTTGTCGAGCACGATATGATAGGCCCATAATGCCGCACCTAATGCGCCACCATCATCACCGGCAGCGGGTTGGATATAGATTTCGTCAAATGGTGTTTCAGCGAGAATGCGGTAATTGGCTTTGGTATTCAGGGCTACGCCACCAGCCATAACCAGTTTGCTTAAGCCAGTTTTCTTGTGAAGATAATTGGCTATGTTGATAAGCGTTTGTTCGGTTACTTTCTGGATGCTGGCTGCAATATCAGCAAAACGCTGATTTTCGTCCATAGCGGTTTTTTCAGCGGAACGTTCCGGATTGGTAACTGATGTGAAAAAATCTGCCGTGGGATGCCGAGCGGGGCCAAATAGCTCCAGAAAACGCTGGTTATAACTATCACTCGCAGAGTAGTGATAACTAAAGTAATCCATATTGAGTTGGAAACTGCCGTCCGCTTCATTAGAGTTAATTAAGCGGCGAACTTTATCCATATAGCGGGGTTGACCATAAGGGGCCATACCCATAACTTTGTACTCGCCATTATTGACCTGAAAACCTAAATAGGCCGTGAAGGCAGAGTAGAGCAGACCAATCGAATGTGGGAATTTTTCTTCCTGAAAGAGTTCAATGTCATTTTTGCCGGAAGAGTCATTTACCCACTTGCTGGTCGCCTTACCTAGTGTGGTCGTTGTCCACTCGCCAACGCCGTCAACCGTTAATACGGCAGCTTCACGGAATGGACTAGCGAAGAAGGCACTTGCGGCATGACTCATATGATGGTCGCAGAAAAGAATGCGATCATACTTGACACCGACTTGACTTTGAATCTCAGTCTTTATCCAGAGTTTTTCTTTCAGCCAATTGACCATCGCATCGCGCCAGACGCTGGCTGACTTCGGGAAGGTTTCAAGTGTCGTCAGTAGAATGCGTTCGAATTTGACCAGAGGCTTTTCATAGAAAACTGCATAATCGAGGTCTTGGCCTTTAATGCCACCCTGTTTTAAGCAGAATTCTATTGCTTTCTTGGGAAAGCTGTTATCATTTTTTTTACGGGTAAATCGTTCTTCCATCGCAGCTGCAACAAGTTGTCCATCTTTGATGAGTGCAACAGCGGAATCATGGTAGTAACAAGCAATACCGAGAATATACATTATTGATTAACCCTGCCGTTTAGCAGCATCCAACTCTGACGGAACAAGAGGACGTTCGAGCCAAGCAACCTTATCCTGCTGCTTTAATGTCTTTCCTGAGTAGCGTGCTAGAAGTCCAAATGGTACCAGAATAGTGTAGTAAAATCCGACGGCAATGATACTGGCTTCCACGTCACCCACAATGCCAGCGATGACCTTGAAACGAGACCACATTAACTCCCAAATTTCTCGCAAAAGGGGGTACTCCTGATCATTTTTCATTTGCACAATGGATGGGATAATATCATACTCTGTACCTAAGTTCCAGAATCGAGTGAAACATCTTGCCCGATCTGTGGGTCAATCGTTACAATAGTAATCACAATGCTTTTATACTGGGAAAAATCAAACATGAATCCTGAGCAAGAACTTCGTGACAAGCGCGACGCTAAAGCTAAGCCCCATTTAGATCAGTATGCTCCTGTGTGGATTATCACCGAAAAGATCATTCTGACGGATGAGGCAATTCAATTTAATGTGATGTTTGAGCATCCCGAATATGGTTGGGTTAACCGCCGCTATCGTTATGATGGCTTCAATGATGTTTTGTATCATAAGGGACAAACTTTGATGAATGAAAGCGAAGTTTTGCCCAATCAAGAGAAGGACCCGTACATTTCGGTCACGGTCGCGGATATTCCGAATTCGTATGGCGGTTAGTGGTTAGAGCCGTTCGTGGCTAAGAGAAAGGAACAATCCGAATCTTTTAGCCACTGTGATCGTAACTATACAAATACTTCTATTGCTAGAAATACTGTTAATTTGCAGGTTTCTTTGCCGTCAGCATAAATACGCGTGTTTCCTGCCCCCCCATACGGAACTTGTAAATTTCATTACCCCGCAAGAAATCAAATACTTTGTATCCTTTTTCTATGGCGGTGCGAATGTTATGGGCGAGCAGAATGATGCCAGCACTGAGCTGTCCATATTTTTCTGGTAATAAACCAGAGTTATAAACCAACACACTGTCACCGTAAACGAAGTTCAAGTAGGCTGCTGCTGGTTCATCATTGATTGTCAGAAAGCTCAATTGGAGCCAATGCTTTTGAAAAGTCAGAGGAACTATCGCCTTGAAGAAGTCTATATTTTGTGGATCTTCCAGAAACTTGGCTTTTTCAAGTTGTGACGCGCCCATTAGATGCAAAAACCGATCAATTTCTGCATCCAAATTGTGCTGCTCACCGACGATATACCATTCGATTTTTTCAGGCGCACCTTCTGCTCTACGTATTTTGCGGCGTAGTTCATGACGCTGTTTCTTATCAAGTAGTTCAAAATAATCTTCCCAGTTTGGCGGAAGATTAATGACCGGGCAAACTTCCTGTTGGGTTAAGGTTGCGTCGAACCCATGTTGATTGAGTACATCGGCAAATTGCTCGTAAGTGGGGGAGCTTTCAGGAAGATTACACAAGTTAATGAGATCGAATAATTGTTTGTTGGCAACAGCGTAATCGGCGAGTGCTTCGAATACCGGTTGTGTACAATCATTGTCAACGATGATGTCGAGATAATCTGTTACTTCAACGCAACCAATAGGGCGTACGACGCGACCATATTGTTCGGTAGAATCAATAAACCAAGGCGCAATACCAATAAGGCGACTGGCATCATCCCGGCACGTAATTACCCAAAGTTCGCCGGGATGGTACGCTATCCACCATGTCGATTGCCATTCCCATGTGCTAAAGACACGGTTTGAATGACTGCGAACTAATAATTCGTTCCACTCATTCTGAAGTTCTTGAAATAATTCAGGTTGATTATAGACCGTTAGTATCACCAGTATTTGAACCTCTGCTTATGAAGAGTTAGTGTAAAAAGTGTTACGTGCAGTAGGATACCATATCTGTGGGTGTAAATATAAAGCCGCCCACAAGTTGGGGCGGCTTCAAAAGGACTAGCTAAAGTAATTTACTACTTAGTTTTAGCCGCTTCTGCTGTCTTGTAGTCGTATGCCAATGACAACTTGCTGTCTACATCAAAGAGATGCATATTTTCCAAGTTGAAGACGACACCCATACGCTGACCAACGCGCGAACGTGTACGAGGATCCATACGGGAGATAAATGTTGATCCGCGTTCTTCCAAATATACAACCATTTCGTTGCCCATCTGTTCGACCACATCAACATTTGCTTCAATTGTGCCGGGGACAATTCCCGGTGGCTGGAAATCGACGTCATGAATATCTTCAGGACGAATACCGAAAACGACTTTCTTGCCGGAAAACGCTTTGTAAGATTCAACGCGATCAGCAGGAATTGGTAGTTTGAAGTTACCCGTATCAACCACTAGACCACTACCTTCAGGCTTGAGGGTAGCGTCAAAGAAGTTCATAGAAGGGCTACCAATGAATCCAGCGACGAATAAATTGCGTGGATTATGGTATAGATTGAAGGGGGTATCAATCTGTTGCAGTTCGCCGGCACTCAGAACGCAAATACGTGTACCCATCGTCATGGCTTCGACTTGGTCATGTGTCACGTAAATGAAGGTTGTGCCGAGACGTTGATGCAGTTTGCTGATGAAGGAACGGGCTTCAACGCGGAGTTTAGCATCAAGGTTAGAGAGGGGTTCGTCCATTAAGAAGACGGCTGGCTCACGAACAATCGCGCGGCCTACGGCGACACGCTGGCGCTGACCACCCGAAAGCTGACGGGGACGACGATCCAACAATTGTTCGATACCCAAGCTCTTGGCAGCTTCATGTACGCGTTGGTCAATGACCTGCTTAGGGGTTTTACGGAGCTTAAGACCGAAGGCCATGTTGTCGTAAACAGTCATGTGCGGATAAAGCGCATAACTCTGGAACACCATCGCTACGTCGCGATCTTTTGGAGCCACGTTGTTGACAACACGGTCACCAATAAGAATTTCACCTTCACTAATTTCTTCCAGACCAGCGAGCATACGCAAACTGGTCGATTTACCGCAACCTGATGGACCGACAAAGACGAGAAATTCTTTATCAGCAACCGCAATATCCAAATCTGAGACGGCGTTAGCACCGCCCGGATACCTTTTGTAGACGTGATTAAACGTTACACTTGCCACCTTACATCCTCCATATAGATCGTTTTAGGTAAGAGCATTTTTACAGACAATAATTTGTTGAATTTGCACAAAGTTTTTGCTTTGTGTTTTATTCTACTTATTGGGGTGATTATAACGTCTAGTTTTAATTTTGCAAACTGTATACGTGACGATTTCACTGTTTTTACTATGTCGTTTAGTATAGCCATCCGATTACAAATAGTATGCAGTTGCGTTTGAATAGAGTACTATGGATACGATTAATTTTAGCTGAGAGTTGAGTATATCATGACTGAGAACATAAACGCAGAAATTGTGGCAATCGGCACTGAAATCTTGCTAGGGGAGATAACGGATACAAATTCGGTCTTTATTGCTAAAGCATTGCGCGATATTGGCATAAATTTATTTTTTATGACTTCGGTAGGTGATAACGAAAAACGAATTGCGGATGCTATTCGTATTGCAATGGGGCGTTCAGATGTGGTTATTACATGTGGTGGATTAGGGCCAACAATCGATGATATGACACGTCAATCTGTCGCAATGGCAACAGATCGTAATTTGACATTTCACCAGACTCTATTGGATACAATAGCTGAGCGCTTTTCTGGCTTTCGGGCTCAAATGACAGACAATAATCGTCGGCAAGCTTATCTGCCGGATGATGCAATTGTTATTGAAAACCCTGTTGGCACTGCTCCATCCTTCATTGTTGAACATCAAGGTCATATCGTTATCAGCTTGCCGGGTGTTCCACGGGAAATGAAGTTCCTGATGAATGAGAAGGTAATTCCCTATTTGAAGGAGCGCTACAAACTTGGTACGGGAATAATCAAAGCTAAGGTTCTAAAGACCGCGGGCATTGGTGAAAGTTTGCTTGATAATGAAATCGGGACAACGCTGCTTGAAATGTCTAATCCAACAGTAGGGTTAGCTGCCCACGCAGGACAAGTTGATGTACGCATCACGGCCAAAGCAGATACAGCAGCTATCGCGGATGAAATGATCGCATCTGTAGAAGTTCAAATCCGGCAACGGGTTGGTAAATTCATATTTGGTATTGATGATGATGAAATTGAAAATGTACTTGTGCAGTTGCTGTCTGCAAATGGATTGACCTTGGCCGTCAGTGAAACAGGTGTAGGTGATCCAATCGGACAGCATTTAAAACATGTGACGGGTAATGAGACTGTGTTCATCAAACATGAGATTTATGATAGCCCTGCGACTGTTCAATCCTCCCTTCATTTAGATGCCTCGTTACCGATACGTGAAATGGCAGAAAAAGCAGCCGAAAAGATTTGCAAATCGAATAATGCAAGCGCCGGAATTGCGGTCATTAGCCACCCTGATATGGATGATCAACATGCAGACTCGGAAAATGGTACGGCGATTGCTGTCTATACACCGGATCACACGCGTTCACGGGTTTATGGATTTGGTGGGCAGGGAGAGACTGCTCCAACTTGGGTAAGTACATGGGCTATGTCCATGCTTTGGCAAATGATTGAAGAGAAAACCAGCGCATGAGTGGCAGTTTACCCGAACGGTTGTTGGATACTGGCATACTTCAATTTGGTTACTTTGTTATTGATAACAAGGTTGCACCAGTTCGCTTTTGTCCCGAATATTTGCCCGCCTATCCTGATTTACTGACGCATCTAGGAAAGCTGACAGCACCGGAGTTTGCCGCTTCTGAGGTCGATCATTTAATTGCGACTGCTGATAGTGTTCCGCTCGGATTGGTTTGCAGCTTACAAACGGGTCTTTCAATGGTCTATAGTCGGGGCAGGGGAGAGTCGGCTGTTTATGATCTTGTTGGGTCATATAATACGGGACACATGAGCGCACTGCTTATGAATAGTGTTGAGGACGAAGTAGCTACTCAAAAGTTCATATCAAATGCTCGAAGCGTAGGATTAGAGACACGAATCATTGTTACACTCGTTGAAATGCGACATATAGATCAACTAGCCGACATACCTGTTCGGTCGGTATTTCGGCTAATTGATATTATACAGACATTGATTACTGTGGGGCGTTTATCAGAAGGGCAGGCTCAGGCTGTGCTAAAGTGGATAAACGCACGCTAAAAGACTCTTTAGTCATCATCCAAACTGAGGATTGCCATGAAGGCTTCCTGCGGGACTTCAACTGAGCCGACCATCTTCATACGCTTTTTGCCTTTTTTCTGCTTTTCGAGCAGTTTCTTCTTCCGGGAAATGTCACCACCATAGCATTTGGCAAGCACATCTTTACGCATGGCACTGACGTTTGCCCGCGAAATGATTTTCTTGCCCACAGCCGCTTGGATGGGGATGACAAACATTTGGCGTGGAATAAGATCTTTCAGCTTGGTGACGAGCTTTTGACCTTTGAAATATGAACTTTCGCGATGCAAGATCATAGCCAAAGCATCGACTGGTTCGTTGTTGACCAGTACGTCTAACTTCACCAAATCACCGGAACGATATTCCGTGAATTGGTAATCCATGCTGGCATACCCTTTGGTAATGCTTTTCAGACGGTCAAAGAAGTCGACGATGACCTCTGACAACGGAATGTGGTAGTGAAGCATGACACGCGTTGGATCGAGGTATTCGGTAGTGATGTATTCGCCGCGTTTCTTAATAACCAAATCCATTACTGCACCAATATAATCTTGCGGCGTGTAAATTTGGATTTTCATCCACGGTTCGCGGATCTCACTAATGGTGGATTCGTCAGGTAGTTGGGCAGGGCTATCAATTTGAATAATCTCGCCATTTGTTAAGGTCACTTCGTATTCAACGCTTGGGGCAGTAGCCAAAATATCAAGGTCATATTCGCGCTCTAAACGTTCTTGGATAATTTCCATGTGGAACAAACCAAGAAAACCAACACGAAAACCAAAATTTAGCGCTTGTGATGTTTCGGGCTGATAAACGAGCGAAGCATCATTTAACTGAAGTTTTTCGAGTGCCTCACGTAAATCCGTGTAATCATCATTGTCAGTAGGATAGAAGCCGGCAAAGACCATTGGTTTGACCTGTTCATAACCGGGTAATGCTTCCGCTGCTCCGTTTGTCGCGAGCGTAATCGTGTCACCCACACGGCATTCTCGTACTGTCTTGAAGCCGGTAGCTACATAACCAACCTCACCTGCTTCCAACGAGTCTTTAACAGTCATCTTCGGGCTAAAGACACCGATTTCAACTGGCTCGAATTTGGCATCGGTTGCAATTAATCTTAGAACTGAACGTGCATCCAATTTGCCATTAAAAACGCGCACGTACGCGATGACACCTTTATAGACATCATAGTGCGAGTCGAATACCAGTGCTTGCAAAGGTGCATCTAATTCGCCTTTTGGCGATGGTATACGTGCAACAATTGCTTCGAGAACCTCCTGAATACCAATGCCTTGCTTTGCAGAGATTGGGATCATTTCGTCAGCAGAGATACCCAGTAAATCTTCTAACTCTTTGGCGACTTCCACGGGATGAGCCGCTGGCAGATCAATTTTATTAATGACCGGAACTAATTCGAGATTGTGGTCGAGGGCGAGATAGAGATTAGCGAGTGTCTGCGCTTCGACACCTTGGCTGGCATCAACGACTAAGACGGCGCCTTCACAGGATTGCAAAGCGCGGCTGACTTCATAGTTGAAGTCCACATGACCGGGAGTATCGATCAAATTAATGATGTATTCTTTTCCATCGTTAGCAAGGTAATTCATGCGGACGGCGGAGGCTTTAATTGTTACCCCTCGTTCACGTTCCAAGTCCATGCTATCGAGAAGCTGTTCCTGCATATTGCGATCAGCAACTGTGTGGGTAAGCTGCAACAGTCGATCTGCCAAAGTGCTTTTGCCATGATCGATGTGAGCGATAATTGAAAAATTACGAATATCAGTTCGCGTCATGTTTTACATCAATTCTGTTTATCAGTGTCGGTTGATTATACAGGTAAAAGCACCGGTTGGTGTAGAGGAGGTTCAAAGGTCTAGGGAATGACACTGGCGATCAAGGTCGGGATATCAAGCGGCGGATCTACTGGATCTCCAAAATGTATCCACGTAAGAAATTCGGTATTCCCTGCTGGCCCCTTTATAGGTGAGGTTGTTAGACCTCGAATATCGAAGCCTAACTGACGCAGCGCACCGAGAATGTCCGTTAATACCCGTTTGTGTATTTTAGAATCCCGTACTACGCCACCTTTACCAACCTCTTCTCTACCTGCTTCAAACTGAGGTTTGATGAGTAGTACAAGATCTGCCGAAGGTTGCAGCCAGTTTTTGATGGTTGGAATGAGAATTTTCAGCGAGATAAATGAGGCATCTACCGTTACAAAATTGACTGATTCGGTCAGAGCTTCGAGGTATCGAGCATTGGTACGCTCAATAACTATTACACGTTCATCTTGACGCAAGGCATAGTCAATTTGCCCGTAGCCTACATCAATAGCATAAACACGGGCAGCCCCATTTTGCAGTAGACAATCTGTAAATCCTCCGGTGCTGGCTCCAACATCGGCGCAAACGCGTCCCGATACATTCATCTTAAAATTTTCTAAAGCCCACGCTAATTTGTCGCCTCCTCGGCTGACGAAGCGCGGCTTATTTTTGACTATAATTTCGGCCTTTAGATCGACAGGCGAACCAGGTTTTGATATAGGTTGGTTATCAACCAGAACTTCACCCGCCATAATCATTGCACGTGCTTTTTCTCGGCTGGGAGCAAGTCCGCGTTCAAACATTAGCGTGTCAATGCGTTGCTTGGCTGACATATTTTGGTGGCTAGTCCTTGTTTAAGTAGATTGTCAGATCAAGCGGATTGGGCGTATCAGCTTTAACTTCAATACCATCGGCGGTGAGTGGAAGAAACCCGTTCGCCGATATGATAGCGCTATAGGCTATGGGTGCATCGGTAGTGCTGTAGGCAAGTAACCGGCTAATTTCAAAAGTTCCGTTGCTGTCGGTTACAGCCGAGTCAAATACCTGATCTTGGCTCCATGTGAATTCGCTTACGGAAAATTGCTCATTGATGATGATTACAGTTACACCTGCAATACCTTGGCGCGTATCAGCATTTAAAATGTGGCCGCGAAGTTGCACACCACTGGCACCAGCAAAACGATCAATTGGAAGCTGCCCGATTCCGATTTGCGCTTGCGCTTTTTGGAGCAAGACATTGTTGACACGTAATTCAACCGAATAGGTACCGTCAGGCAAACCTGAAGGTGCTGTTAAGCGCATTAAGAAATTTTGACCTGACTGTGCATTACTCCACGGTTGGGTCTGATCATAAAAGGGAATACCATCAACTAACCATTCCAGTGTCCACAGTGTGCCGGGGGCGATTTGTTCCCAATCGAATAACGCATACAGTGAATTCAGATTTTGTGGGAAGTTACTAAGCGCTGCGTTTGTGATTGCATCCGAATCAGTATTGGCGGTTGTGAAGCGAAGTTTTGTGAAAATTTGCGGCAAAGCACCTAACTGTGCGCCTGCAATCGTAAAGTCGGATGTGGCTTGGAGACGGCCTTTGATATATAGCTCCAAGCGATAACTTCCGGGCAGAAGGCCAGCCGCTACTTCGATACTGGTATTTACAGATGCGCCATTAGCGCCTGCATTCCACGTATTTTCGACACGTTTGATTTCGGTGCCGTTTAGATACCAAATTGCGATCCAATCCAATCCATCCTGTAGATTTCGATAGATAAAACGTGCTGTAGCAATGTTACCTGCGGGAAGCACAAAGCCATTACCTTGTGGTTGGCCCTTTGAATCGAGCAAGCCAAACGTAATATCACTGAACACTGGATCTGAATTTGGAGCCGCGCCGATGGTCAGTTTTTGGGATGGTGCTGCGACTCCGTTAGCAAACAGTGTGAATTCATAAACCCCGTTCGGCCAAGGTTGACCGCCACTGCCGATATACCACATGCCATTTTGACCGCCGCTCCACCGTACTGGTGACAGACTAAAGGTTGTGTTTGGGACATTATCGGTCGTGACACGCAGTTCATAGACTGTTTCAGGTGTCATATTCTCATAGTCAAAGAATAGATAGAGGTTGTTACTCCCAGCAGGAAGGCTGCTAATTACCGAAGAAGGCATTCCAGCAGGATTGACCGACGATGCAAAAAATAGTCGCTTGAATGCAGGTACTCCTGTAGATTGTGGTGCAGCAGAGGTCGAGGAAATGGCTTGAAGTGATAATCCAAGTGATGCGCCTCTTAATAGCGGACGGGCAAAATTGGACGGACGTAGCGAATTAATGAAAACGCCGGTTGGTACACAATAGTCACTTCCATTCACAATCTTGTCGTGATTGGTGTCTTGGATGGCGAGGCAGTTGGTGGAAACACCATTACTAGATGTGACAGGAGCTGTTGTGGGAATACCAATAAGCTGACTTTGTTGGTTAAAAACGCCACCGCCCGACATTGTTCCGGGGATTAACGCATTGCTCTTTAACCATGCGGAACCCGCATTTATACTACTTGGTTCAAAAACAAAGCCCGTTATAGTCCCTCGAACAGAGGAAACTGGATCGTTACCGATACCCGGATAGCCAACAACAGTGATCGTTTCGTCGAGTTTAACTGTTGAAGAATCGGCTAATTCTACAAAGGGTAGGCTAAGTGATGTTGGATCAACGAGGCGACCATCAAGTTCGCCTGTGATACGGAGCAGGGCAAGATCAATGCCGGTATTCGCTTGGGCAATTTCGGCGCGATATTGGGGAACAGGTGCTTCCCCAATTGTGGAAGTCATGGCGATGATTAAGGTTTGTCCTTTACATGTCTGACTTGGCACAACACTATGCGCGTTGGTCAATATGAGACCATCGCGACTAACAATGGTGCCGGAACTAACACATGTCACCAATAGGTCTGTGCCAACATTATTGGTCTGCATGATGTAGACAGTCGCTCGTTCAAGCCGATCTAAATCAATGACCGTAGCTTGTGCGGATACATTAGTGGTTTTAGTAATTAGTGTTGTTACAAGAATAATCGAAGAGATTAAATAGCGTAGACGGATATTCATAATTAAAACTCAAGCGTACTTAAGAAGCGGTTGAAGGTATTATAGTCGTCACTATAGGTGTTCGAGTCTGCAAGAAAGGTGATGATTACAGCTTGACCGCGTTTGATGCTTATAATATCAAACCCTTTTACGACTACAGGCATCGCATCCAGAAAAGGATCTGCATTAATCGCTGCATAGTTATAGCTCACAGCAGTCGCGAGTGTTCCATCTGGCAATGCGAACTCATTATCTGCCGAGAGTGGATGATAACCTGCCAGCAGTTGGGAGCGGTTTAATGTTAGGGCATCAACAAGATTACGCGTTGTCGTGTTAGGGCTGACCGCTTGAACAGCGACTTGTATGGTTGTTTTGAAACCAACCCGAGAGGCATCTTGTACACGGAAAATATAGTCACCACTGGTATCGATAAGCCAATTGCGTGGATATAGGGCGCGGATACCAGCAGTTGTATTGATGTAAGGCGTTACAGCGAACAGCGCGTTATCACGTAGACTGCTTGCCGCTACAAGACCAATGCACGCTGCAACCAATACTAGATAGTGATTCCACCGCTGCCGGAAGGTCACCTGAGTTGGATTAGAATCTATAATTGTGAGTGACATGATCGTATCTATTCTTCGCTATTGGCGCGCGACTCACGTTCAAGGCGATCCGCATTTCCGATTAGACCAGCAATGACAACACTAATAATGATCAGCAATGCAATGGAAAAGCCTAGACCGAACAGTGGTTTGGGGGCACTAATAGATGTAATGCTCAAACTTGAATTAACTAACCCCGCATGGATTGGAATGGTGATTCCGGTAATTATTGAAGCAATGACAAGTATAATTGTCAAGAAAATCGGTGTTGGATTACTGAAGCGCACTTCTGATATACCATATCCGATGACAATTCCCGTCGCGACATGGAGTGCATAATTTGCGAAGATGTGAAAGGCCACAATGTCTGGCGGGGCAGTGGTGTTTGCCGACACGAATTGTAGACTGAGAATAGTAGCGTATCCAATTCCAGTAGCGATTCCGTAGGCTACTCCATCAAGTCGGGCGCGTAAGTGTCGGGGCCATATCGTATAGTGCAATATGATGTACTTAATAATGCTTTGCACAATACCTGCGGTTAGGGTATAGCCTAGAATACGATTGACCGCTGGCGCTAATGGAAGCCAAGTATCAACACGGAAATATTGGTCTAAAAGAGGCGAACCTACAGCACTGGCGACCAACATTGACAGAATGACAACAGCCATCAAATGCTGCCTTGGCTGGCTCACACGGTATTCGGCCAACAATGAAAAAAAGAGCCAGAGTAGACAGGGTGCAGCAATCAGTCCGAATGCCAAATAAGGTTGCAACCTTATTGGCGGCGAGAGTTTGAGTAGATCAATTACGACATATAAGATTATGGCAATTGCTGTTAGGATAGCGACCTCGATGGCGAGCGCACGCCAAACTGGACGATAAGGATATAGTTCCTGATCGTCTGTCGGCGGTGTTATGAAACGTGGACCGTAGGTTGTCATTCTTGATTAGTTACTGCCTGTGTTGGCTATTTTTGCAGCATGTCAAATGCTAATTCATTGTGTATGAGGTTGAAAGTCTGAATATGCGGCTTCGTGGCTTACTTTTTTGTTTTGTAGTCGTGTTTGTTTTAATCGCTGGGACTTCTTGCTCAGGTAACACTCAACCTTCTAC
>JACDGI010000934.1 GCA_013821665.1 Anaerolineae bacterium | reverse complement strand
GTACGGGGGCGAGATTATCTCGTTTGTGTGAGGGGCGCAGGAGGATAAACCCTCTAGCGACTTGCCATATCTTGCCTTTTGCATTTTTGATTGGTTCCCTCCATCGCTTGTGGGGGAGGGTTAGGGTGGGGGTTTCTTGCATTGTACTTTTTCCTCACCCGTTTTAGGATTATGTAACATGATTTAGCGTGGGGATTTCCTATGCCTTCCGAATTCGACACGCCTCAAGTCCCGTGGTCAACATCGCCTGACCTCTGGGAAAAACTTAAACCCCTCGCTAATCAAATGCGTGCCACCCCTACCCCTGCCGAAAACCATCTCTGGCGTTTTATTCGGAAACAAGCACTCAATGTAAAATTCCGCCGCCAGCATGTTTTTCACCGCTTTATTGTCGATTTCTACTGCCATGAAGCGCGACTGATTATCGAAGTCGATGGTGTAATCCACGAATACACACAGGAAGAAGACGCACTTCGTCAGGAATTTTTAGAAAGTCTTGGCTTGCGTGTTTTGCGCTTTACCAACGGTGAAGCGTTGCAACAAACTCCAGCCGTCCTCGAACGCATTGGCGAAGTGCTTTTTGAACAACTTGGCCGATAGCATACGTACCCCCGCAAGCGATTTTACAAGACGACACTATTTGTGGATCAGCCAAGAACCCCCACCCCAGCCCTCCCCCGCAAGCGATGGAGGGAGCCAATTCAGGGAGGAATTCATCATCGTTTTTAAAAGTGTCGTCCCATGAACGCAAGCGATGGAGGGAACCAATCAAAAAAATGCAAAAGGCAAGAGGTAGCAAATACAGAAATAGCTCCTCCCTTGTAAACTAGGATGCTGTTTTTTTCGTCTATACAAACAGGGCGTTTTAGACCAAAATTCGTAATAGTCTCCGAAATTGTTACCTGTTATCACTGCTTTATCCTGCCACATCTACTAAATACCTCTTACTTTCCTCCAATCTTGCTTCCCTCCGCCTTGAACTTGGCATCTTGGTGGTTTAATTCTCTTACAGACTGTTATCCTTATAGCTCCAAAATGAAAAAGCGGTTAAAATCAGATTCATTCCATGCAACCATTTTTTAACGTGATTCGACAGGATTTGTGGTGTCTATGGTCTTCGATAAACAGCTCAACTATCAGTCCGTCCTCGATGGCATGGGTCAAGGCATCCTTATTTTTGACGACGAAGACCGTTTGGTGATGGAAAATCTGGCTGCCCGCACCTTGCTTGGCGCTGATCTCAAGCTCATTCGGGCCAACGGCTGGTCGGCTGCTGCTGCCCTGTTTAACACCCGCATCAGTCCCACTTCCGATACGTCTGATGTCGCCCGTAAAAAAGCCCTCGAATCGGCACGTCCGGTTCGCTTCCGTATTTACCGCTCCGGTGAATATGTGCCCTGCTGGGCATCAACGGTCTATGCCACCAGTGGTGAAGCCTTCACCATGATTACGCTGGAAATGCCTGACTGGGCAGCTATGACCGACTTGCTGGACCATTTCCGTGATGAAGTCGAACACGCAGCCACAGCCACAATGGGGCACACCAAGCTCATCTCCAACACGCTCAAAGCACCCAAAAAAGGCGAAACCACCGAACAGTTGGGTAAACGTGTTTCCGGCTTCGTAAACCTCATTACCACCCACATGCACCGTCAAGAACGGCTGATGAAATTGTTCCACCGCTTGGAACTCATCCGCACAGGCAAATTGTCTGAAAATATCCGAACTGACCGGCGCAAACTGAATCTGTCGAACTTTGTGGAAGACTTTATCGAAGGTTTGCCCGAAGTCACGCTTATTGATCCTGAAACCGAACAGCAGGATTATCGCGCACGTATCACCGCCAGCATCCCTGATGATCTGGTGATTTATGCCTCACCCGGTCGCGTAGCTGATGTCTTGCATGACGTGCTGCGCAATGCTATCATGTACAGTATGAAGGCCACGCCCATTATGATTATGGCTAGTGCTTCATCCGGCAACCAGAGTGTGCAAATCGACGTGGTTGACGAAGGCTACGGTGTCCGTGCCAAAGAGTTTGAACGGGTCTTTTCGCCCTTCGAACGCGCACGACAACCCCAAATTATCGGTGAATTTGGTTATGGGTTAAGCCTGTATCTGTGCAAACAAGAGGTTGAAGCCATGAGTGGAAAAATCTGGTTCGAAAGTGAAGAAGGTGTTGGAACAACGTTCAGCTTTAAGCTGCCCCAATGGCATGATGATGCCACCCAACCCTCGCTCTCGAGTTCGCCCAGCGTGATCGATTAATCCCACCCACCGTTAAGAAGACGCGATATTTAACGCCTCTCTGCATCGGTCAGTGGAGGCGTTTTTGTTTATATTGAACGGTGATGACCAATCGTTTGTGCTGGGCGTAAATTGTTGACCGACGACTGGAGACTGTTATGCAATTCATGACACGCGGCGTATTTGATACGATCATTATCGTGGTTATCATCATTGGATTGATACTGGCGGCTCGGCGGCTGTACGACGATTTTACCCGTCCACTGCCACCTACAACATCCGCACCGGATGACGATACCCAACCACGCCGTCCACAATAGTTATTATTAGAGATCATCCACATGGAGAGAAAATCATGCTCGACATTAACCTGATCCGCGAAAAACCGGAATGGGTCAAAGAACAAATCGCGAAGCTCAACGACGCACCAGCTCTCGCACGCATCGACGCTATCATCGACCTTGATAAAC
>JACDGI010000933.1 GCA_013821665.1 Anaerolineae bacterium | reverse complement strand
AACCCACAGCGATATGTCCACGCATGGCACCGCTGTTGAGGTCAATCACTGACACATCGTTACTACCGGCGTTCGCCACATAAATCCACTGGCGGAAGCGATCTAAGGCGATGGCGAACGGCATATTAACCGGACGGTCGGCGCTATCGAGTGCGATGCGGTTGGAGCGCTGCACCTGAAGATTATGCAGATCAACACGGTTGACTACGGGAAAGACCACCGAGTCGTAGGTCAAGGCGGTGTTCTGGGCGTTGCTGCGGGTTTGCGGCAAATAAGCGATGCCGCGTGTTACGTCCAGTTCGATGCCTTGCGAGATCGACGTGTCAAGTCCGGTGCTGGAAGTTTGCACAACACGCGCATCCGGCAAATAAACCAAGCTGATTTGACCGCTCCAGAAATGGGTCACATAAAGGAAATCACCAAGCAGTGCCAAGCCAGCCGGTGCAGCCGGAACGGGGATGGTTTGCAGCACAGTTGCTGACTGCAAATTAACCACATCGATAGCATTGCTGCCTTCCAACGAAACGTAAGCAGTGTCATCAGCACCCAGCACCACGCCGTAAGGATACACGCCGTTCAGCTTGATTGTAGTTACCTGCTGCGTCGCCAAATCCACCACCGACAGTGTCCCATCGGCACGGTTAGCCGTCACCGCCCGCAGACCATCCGCCGTTAGCGCCACCGAACGCGGATCATTGCCCACCGGAATTTCGGCAGAGAGCTTAGCATCCGGCAAGGTGATAATCGAAATCGAGTTATTGAAGGTATTGGCCGCGACTAAAGTGCGATTATCTTTGCCCAGCGCCAGTAGATTCGATGATACTGGCGTGGCTAAACGCGAATCGGGTAGTGAGTACAAGGGGAAAGGTGTCGATGGCGGCTGAGCATTCACCGGATTTGGCGGTACCACCAAAAAAAGTAAACCTGCCAGCATGAGCAGCACGCCCAATGACAGCAAAGCAGAAATCCATCTGGTCGGCTTCAAGTTAGGCATGTTTTTCATCCAAAGGTAAACAGGCGATCAAAAGCGATTGTAAAAGTGCGGCTGCGAATTTGCGATTGCCCATTCGAATCCGTTCCGGTCATGACGATGGTCAGCGTGAAGGTATCTCCGGCAGATGGCCCCGCGCCTTGTTCACCATTTTCGATGTTGGGGAACAGTTTGCCCAATATCGGCGGGCTGTATTGGAAGCTCAAGGTCGTCCCCGCCGGACGCAGCAAGCCCTGTTCCAACACCTGCCCCGGAATACTCAACGTATGGTAAATCTGAACATTCGTCCAACCCTGCGGCAGTCCGAAACGGAAGTTGTAAGGCAGCGCGGGCGGAATATCAAACACGCTGCGATTATCGTTCCAGTCTAAGGCATCACTAGTTTCGGGCAGCACATAAACATTGAAGTGACCATCACCCGTACCTAAGACTCCACCCGTCGGCGGCGGGGGTTCAATGGCACCCACCGAGGTCAAGCCATTGTGCTGCACTTGAATGTTGACCGTCCAAACACCGGGCGTTTCCAACTTAAAGTCGTTGGCGGGATCATAAAAATAACCGATAGCATTGGCGATTCCGCTGAATTGTTTACTGACACTGCCATCAGGCGCGATAATGGTGACATTAACCTGTGATGGCAAAGTCGGCGCGACTTGCCCTGCTATCGACAAGGTATCACCCACGCGCAGCACATCACCGGGGCGTGCCGCAGTCGGGTGGAAGAACATGTCGACAGGCTGACCGTTATCAGTGAGCAATGCACCACCGGTACCGCCACCGGCTTGCCCGTTATAAGGCGGATAGACTCGCGCACCTTTGGCATCCGAGCGCGGATCAATTACCACGGCCAGCGATCCGTAAATGGCGGCGCTGCTCAGTTTCGCATCTTTATTTTCGACGACTGCGCCACCGAACAAGAACAGATAATCACCGGGACGACTGCCGTTCAGCCCTGCCCCATTTTGTTGATTGTAAGGATCATCGGTATCAAAGAAGAAGGGCAAACCGCCATCAGTTCCGCCCTGTACAAATTGGCGGGCGCTGACGGCTGGAGAAACCGCACTGACATAACTATAAGCACGGTTAACGGCTTTATCCGGCTGCATCCCCACGGCATAAGGTGAATCTTTTGGCGGGAACAAAACCGCTGGCAAAGTTTCTTCGGTCAACTGCTGGCTAAAAGCTGTGCCATCCGCCGCTACATAATTGGGTTGGTTAGCTGCCAACCAATCGGCATAACTGCTGGCTTTATCCTGCACATTCACCGTCGGGTTAAGCTGTCCCTCTTGACCATCCGGCAGCCATAGCACATCACCTGTGTAATAAGGGATATTCAAGCGTGCTAGTGCATTGGCGGCATACTGCGACAGTGTGTACCATGCCGGACGCGGCATACTGTTGACGTGATCAACGCCACGCTGACCATGTGCGATCAATTCCCCGTTGGGCGAGGCGATCACACCTGCGCTGCGTAAACTGCCCGCCCACAAACGCTTATCACTGTCGGTGTAGCGCACTTCATAATCGATAACATATTCACCGGCAGCATCAAATGTGAAGGCACCTGTAGCTGGTGCAAAAATACCGGCGCTGTTGGCCTTGCCTTCGATTTTCTTTTCAATCACCGCGCTGCCATCCAAGGGATAAAGATGCGCAGTAATGGTCACATCTGCCGCCACACCGGGGGCAATATGCAAACCGGCATTGAAGCTGTTACCGACCTCAAAGGG
>JACDGI010000932.1 GCA_013821665.1 Anaerolineae bacterium | reverse complement strand
GAATAATGGCTTCTGGGCAGCTTTAACGATTGCCACCACTTGAGAATTGCCGATTTTGTTTGTGGTCGAAGATAACGGCTATGCCATATCCGTACAGACACCAACACAAACACCGGGGGCGGATATTGCGGCGAATTTAGCCTCATTTAAACAGCTAACCATTTGGGACGGCAGCGGTACGGAGCCAAGCGAAACGGCTGATCTGGTGATCAAAGCGGTCGAGCATGTACGGGCAGGCAAAGGTGCCGGATTGCTGCGTTTGACTGTGCCACGTTTATCCGGCCATTCCAGTGTCGATAATCAGGCTTATAAGTCACCGGAAACCTTGGCCGCTGAATGGGAACGTGATCCAATTCCAGCCTTGCAGCGTTACCTTGTGCCTGAACTCATGAGTGAGGACGAGTGGACTGGCTTGCAGGCCGATATTAAAGCCGAAGTACTTGCAGCTCGGGATGCGGCGATGGCTTATCCGTTTGCCGAGTCGATGAGTGTGACTGAACGGGTATTTGCCGTTCAAGGAGAACCACAGTTGATTGGTGGGCTGGTGGCTGAAGGCATCGAACTGCCTGTTGGCAACGATACACCTAATCCACCTGATCCACGGCGCTTGAATATGTTGGAAGCCATTCGTCGGACGTTGGACGTGGAACTGCATGTTAATCCACGCTGCGTGGTCTTTGGCGAGGATGTGGGCATGAAAGGCGGTGTTCATGCGGCGACTTTGGGCTTACAAGCCACGCATGGCGAGAGTCGTGTCTTTGATACTAGCTTATCCGAAGAAGGCATCATTGGTCGGGCAGTCGGCATGGCCTATGCCGGATTGATGCCAGTGCCGGAAATTCAGTATCGTAAATATGCTGACCCAGCTACCGAACATATCAACAACTGCGGCACGATTCGTTGGCGGACCAATAACCGTTTTGCGGCACCAATGGTCATCCGTATGGCAGGGGGTTATCGGCGGATTGGCGATCCTTGGCACAGTGTGACCAGTGAGGCGACTTATGTGCATCAGCCCGGTTGGATGGTGGCTGTACCATCCAATGCCGAGGATGCGGTTGGCTTATTGAGGGCAGCTTTACGGGGCAATGATCCGGTGATCTTCTTGGAACATCGGGCCATGTTGGATGCCAGTTGGGCACGGCGACCATATCCGGGTGACGATTATGTGCTGCCCTTTGGACAAGCTAAAATCGTGCAAGAGGGCAGTGATTTAACCGTCGTCACATGGGGTGGTATGGTTGAACGCTGCGAATCAGCGGCTGCCGAGCTACAGGCTTCGATTGAGATTATCGACTTGCGAACCTTGATGCCGTGGGATTCAGGCTGCGTATTGGCATCGGTGCAAAAGACGGGTAAGTGTCTTATTGTGCATGAGGAAATTGAAATTAGTGGTTTTGGTGCCGAGATTGCGGCCACCGTTGCCAAAGAAGCCTTTGTCTATCTGGATGGGCCTGTAGAACGATTAGGAGCGCCATCGGTGCCAGTGCCGTTTAGTACGGTGCTGATGGAAGGTGTTATTCCACAGGTGGACGATATTCGAGATCGAATGGGCGAGTTATTAGAGTTTTAAGCGGATATGCATTCTAACTTTGGCGATGAGCCTGTTAAACAGGCAGTAACAGGTAAAATTGATGTATTTTGAACCTTTGTGAACCTTAAAAATGCTAACGCTTCTATGGTGCGATTTATCTTAACCGAAATCTAACCTGAAGGTTTGTGTGAATTACCCGATATGGATACCCGAAAATGCGTCAATGCTGAGTCTTAAAATTGTCTGTTAATCAAGCGTAAAGGGCGGGAAGAATCTCGCCCCTACAACAAGGCTGATCAATACCATTCAAGCCATGAGATAAGCCTATAAATGACAGGCCTGAAAAGTGTCGATCATGGTCGTTTTCAAGGTTTGAAAACTCGAACCGAATCGCGTTGACAATGTCTGAACTTTTGTTCTATAATGAGATTCTGTGTCGGTTGCAAAACCATGTCCGAGGGGATGTTTACACATGAATGCTGATGCCTTTCGCCACTACTACGACTATCACTTCAGCGAAAACCGCGCTACATGGGACAAATATGTCATGCCCCTGTCTCAAGAACAATTTACCCAACCGGTGGGCTATTCGGTTGGATCGGTGCGCAACCAAATCGTGCATCTCATGAGCGTCGATGACATCTGGTTTAGCCCGCTGCGCGGCCTCGAAATCCCGCCGTGGCTTAATCCCGATGAGTTTGACGACCGCGAAAAAGTCCGCGCACGCTGGGATAGCATCGAGCAAAATATGCGCGGTTATCTTGCCAACTTGCGGGATGAGATGTTATTCGAAAAACCGTTTGCGGAAGGCGAAGACAAAGACCTGATTTTGTGGCAAGTGCTGCTGCATGTGGTTAATCATGGCACCGACCATCGCGCACAACTCCTGAGGATACTCCACGATTTGGGCGCTAAAACCGTGTCACAGGATTATATTTTCTACTCCTATGACCACCTTATCAAGCCGTAAAATGATTGCAACGATGGCAGCGACATTCACCAATTGTGCAGCGGTGGCATTACGGGAGCGATCCGCCGAATTTGTGTTATTTCGGTGGCACCAGCCGAGCGTCCTGCCGCCACAAAATATCACTTTGGCGGCATCCTCCTTCACATCCGCCTGCCATTTCGGCGGGAATAGTGCATTTTTTGCGACAAATGCTGTAACAACAGCAACATTTGCAGCAT
>JACDGI010000931.1 GCA_013821665.1 Anaerolineae bacterium | reverse complement strand
GAATGCCCAAATTCAATCGCTTAATCCACCGACCGCTACTGAAACCCGTTATCTTGATCCGCGTGAAACACAGGACAAGATGAACAAGGCCATTAGTGATCAAGCGGCCTCGGTCATGCTGCGCGTCCGGTATCGTGATACGCGTTACACAGTAGAAGCCGGTGATCGAGCCTATTTCATTTCGCGTAAAACAGGCATTCCGTTTTACCTGATTCAAGAAGCTAATCCCGGACGTGATCTGGATGTACTTTCACCGGGCGACACTTTGAATTTGCCCTCAAAAGATAAAGCCGTGCCGCTTGACCCTGTACCGAACAAACGCATCGTGGTTGACCTCGACAACCAGAGCATGAAAGCTTTTGAAAACGGTCAAGAAAAGTTCAGTTGGCTGATTTCGTCAGGCATGGATAAATATCCGACATCGCCCGGAATTTATCAGATTTTGACTCATAACGATGAAGCCGCGGGCGGCAGCTTTACCCTGTGCAGTAATAGTGGTTTGAACTGCGGTAGTTGGACGATGTACTGGTTCATGGGTATGTACGAAGTGGTGCCGGGGTTGATGAACGGCTTCCACGGTGCGGTACTCCTGCCCAACGGCAATTTACTGGGTGGGGGCAGCGTCGGTCACGAGTACACTTTCGGCTGCGTCATGGCACAAAACGACAATGCTAAAATGCTCTATGATTGGGCCGATCAGGGAACCGTTGTTGAAATCATATCCAAAGAATTCGCGCCACAAAGTGATGTCGGGCAGAAGGTTCTTACTGAAGCCAACAACTCATAATAGACGACTGTTAGAAACAAAACGGAGACTGCTATAGTCTCCGTTTTTTGTTTCTATTACGTGCTACTCAGACTGGTAGTGGTGGAGGGTTATGTTTCACAGAAACCTCACCCCTAAATCCCCTCTCCAATGCTTTGGCGAGGGGACTTTCAAGACTTTTGTCGGTCATGTCATACCGCTTTATTCAGTAACCAATCTCTCCACTGTTTGGTGCTATCCGCAGACTAGCCGCGCAGTTTATCTAACGTGTTTTGTAGGCCGACGGGCAGAGCTGATTCAAACTTCAGCCGTTCGCCTGTAGTCGGGTGGTCAAACGATAATTCAGCCGCATGTAAAAATTGGCGTTTGAGTTTGATGCGCTGCTTGCGGAAGCCATAAACGCTGTCGCCTACAATCGGAGAACCGATAAAGGCCATATGGACGCGAATCTGGTGGGTTCGTCCCGTGTGGAGCGTCACGCGTACCAGCGCTTGATCGCCGATAAAGTGATGGTCGATAACCTGATATTCGGTGACAGCGGGTTTACCACCGCGCAAGACTGCCATGCGTTTGCGTTGGTTGGGATCGCGTCCGATGGGAGCCTCGATAACGCCAGTGACGGTCGCTGGCATCTTCTCAACCAGCGCGATATAAACCTTGCTGACCGTCCGTGCTTGAAATTGTGCCTGCAACTTGATGCGTGCCGCATCATTCTTGGCAATCAGGATCAAGCCGCTGGTGTCTTTATCTAAGCGGTGAACAATACCCACACGCTTCTCGACAATATTCATTTTGGCGACTTCCGGCCAGCGTGACAGTAAGGCGCTTACCAAGGTGCCTTTTTCGTTGCCTACGCCGGGATGAACGGTCATACCTGCGGGCTTATCAATGACCGCGAAATCGGGATCATCATGGACGACGACCAGCGGAATAGCTTCCGGTTGGACGGTCTCGGTTTCGTCGCGGGTCTCAATGGTCACACTGATTTGTTCGCCACCTTTGAGCTTGACACCGGATTTGACCTGTAGGCCATTGACGGTTACTTTACCATCTTTAATCATGGCCTGAATTTGAGCGCGGGAAAGGCTGTCGCCGACCTGCTCAACGACCAGTTTATCCAAGCGTTCGCCGGCGAGCGCGACCGTAAAATCAATTTGTTGTTCAGTCATGGGGTTTTCTTTACTGCTTAATCTTGAACTTCATAATAACAGACGGTAGGTGAAATGAGAACCGACAAGCCGTGGGTCGAAGCGAACCCCCTCACCCCAACCCCTCTCCCCCGAACTCAAGGGAGAGGGGCTTTAAGTGGATCTGGCTGCGTGAAAATTTATAATTGAAGCCATTCGAGGGCTTTTTGGCGGTCGGTGAAGTAATTGAGTTCGAAGGTTAAGCGTCCCAGTGAGGCGAAAAAGATGCGTGAATAGTAGGGTGCGACCCGACTGGAAAAGAGAAAGGCAAAGCGTCCATGATGGGAACGATAGCGTGTGAAAAGCTCGACGGTGCGCTGGCGAGCCCGTGGGGTAAAGCTGACGGCTTTGTCGGAGACATCCATCAGGATGCGAAAGGTGCTGCCAGCGGGAAGGCTTTGCAGATAAGCATCCAGAGCGGCTGCCCAAGCATCGACGGCGTCATCATCAGAATGGGTGAAACCGTAAAGCATGACCGTGCCCTGCTGTTCACAATAAAATCCATCCGACATCCGCGCACCTCGTTGGCATCATGATTGGTCGGATTATAGCGCCAAATAGTCAACGTTTGTGGCGGCAGTGGCGGCGGCGGCGGCAGTGCCAATTGGTGGCAAAGCCATAAAAACTGCAAATTCCGCAAAAGCTGCAAATACCAGACGGGAAACGATTCGGAAAATTCGTCGAATTCTTCAGATTCAGAAGAGTTTTGCGTTCGTCATGTTGTTAATGCTGTTGTGATTTTTTACTGCCATCAGTCAAGGGTTCAAGCC
>JACDGI010000930.1 GCA_013821665.1 Anaerolineae bacterium | reverse complement strand
AGTGAAGGTTATGCGCGTCCACATGGCACGTTTTCGTTGATTGTCGAAATGCCGTATTACGACGAAGAACGCGTCAATGACCGCAGCGTGACCGAGGTCAGCCGACGTGAGGCACTGCTCAAAGGGTTAGATGAAGCTGATGCCTTCGGTGAATGGATGACCTCACGACTGGAAAAGCTCCAACCGCATCTGCATCTGAATACGGCGGTTCGATCAGCCAGCGAAACCTTCCTCAAAATGAGCGTCGGTTGGCGGGATGCCGAGCGCAAGTATGTGCTGAGTACGGATGATACGCTGCGGAAGGCGACACAGGCCGAACTTTTCAGCGCACAGTTGGGCAGACACTTCTACCAGATGTTGATATTGGGAATGTTCGCGCGGATGATCGCAGATGAAGTCGCCAGCGGGAACAGTGAGCCGTTGGTGGCCGAGATGGATGGGGAAGTGACGGCGTATCTCGAAGAGCAAGGAGCGGCCTTCGAAAGCCAGCTTCATTATCGGGTGCTGCCTATTCGCGGGTTGGTGGGGGTGCAAGTTTGCGCGGGGTTGGCGACAGCGGAATATTTACGGGATAACGCTCCAAAGTAATTTTTACGCTTAGATGAGCGGCTTTAGCCTCATGCGGCGCAACCCGACAATTATCATTTATCAATACTATATTCCGAACTCTGGTTAACCGATGCGCTTCACTTATCAATATCAAGGTCAGACCTACACGCTGGATTTAACCGTACAGACCAACGGCCAATACACGGCTTCAATTGGCGAACATCGTTTTCCCTTGCAAATACAAACCTTGTCGAACGGCGGTTGGCGCATCCTTTTGGATGGCAAATCACATATCATCTATGCGGCCTCACAGGACGATCAACGATTTGTGCAGGTCGATGCCGCTGCTTATACGCTAACCGTGCCTAGCACCAAACCTATACGCCGCAAAAGCGTATCCACCGGCGATGAATTAACCGCGCAAATGCCCGGTCAGGTAACGGCTGTCTTGGTCAAAACAGGTGATGAAACCACACGCGGACAAACCTTGCTGATCCTCGAAGCGATGAAAATGGAAATTCGGGTGACGGCTCCGGCTGATGGTCAGGTTCAACAAGTGTTGGTGCAGTCAGGGGATGTTGTTGAGCGAGGTCAGCGTTTGGTTGTATTTGAGTCCGCCCTATAACGCCTTCTGCCATGCAATTTTCAAACGAGCGTGATACTTTTTGTAGGGCAGGGATTATGACGTTTTACAAATTAGAGTGGTCATTGGGCGGCGGATGAGGCACGCCTCATTCCTACGATAATTCGCGTGGCTGAAGGAAAAATCCTCGATGATCCCGCTTTTCTATACAAATCTAACTTTCCGTGAGGCGTTTGGTTTCCATGCTGCCATAGCGCAGGGTCACACGGCAGTCACCAATCGTGGCCGTCTGGTTGATAAGCCAATTAATCGACACACCGGGTTCCAGCCGCCGACCATCGAAAAGCGTGCCGTTGGCGGAATATAAATCCGTGAGCGTGATACCTTTATCCGGCCCGCGCGAAACACGCAGATGCACCCGTGAGATGCGGTTGTCATCAAACACCAAATCACAACGGTTCGGGCTGCGTCCAATAACCAATTCAGCTTGCGGTAAGGGTATCCGTTTACGCTGGCTGTCTTGTGTGATAATATCCAGATAGAAGTGGTGATTGGGTGCCGATTTTCCCCGTTCTTCGGCAGGGCTTTGATCTGGATTTTGATCCATTGTAAACACGCGAGTGCCTCTTTAATATAGACCCACATGAACCCTGTCTAAGGATCTAGCATACTCCAAATGGAAAGATGAGAACATTGTGGCAAATCGCCGAAATTTGTGTAAAATTGTACAAAGGCAATTGGCCTGCTTAGTCAACTGTTCATTTTTCACAATAGCATACATTTTTCTCGAAGTGGAATTAAGTTTCTAGTATCAACCTCCTAACCGTGGGGCATTGGATACTTGACTGCCTTGCTCTCTAACCGTTATTTGTCGTCAGGAAGCGTTTATGGCCTCGATTAACCCCCCAAATCCGCATCAAAACAAAAGCGGCATCAGTGGTACCACCATTGCTGTTATTGTTGTCGTCGGTGTCCTCTTGATCGTCGGTGGTTTGCTCATTGGTCTCGCTACGCCCAGCATTTTGCCGGTACAAGCCTCGGCTGAATCCGTGCAGGTTGATAACCTATTCCATATCCTGCTGGTGATTGGTGGTGCCGTGTTCCTGCTGGTGCAGGGCATGTTGGTGTTCTCGATTTGGCGCTTCCGTGCCAAACCGGGGGAAACCGGCGACGGTGTGAATTTGCATGGCAACACCACACTAGAAATTGTCTGGACAGCTATCCCTGCGGTGATCGTCTTCGTGCTGACCATTTTGAGCTGGCAGGTATTCAACAGCATGATCGCCCCCAAACAGGGTGAAATGACCATTCAAGCCAATGCTGCCCGCTTCAACTGGAACTTCCAGTACAACATGCCGCTCAGTATTATGGGTAAGGATGTGGATATAACCAAGCTGCCACAGGTGGCTCAGGACGATCTCAAGGATGACAATATGATCACCTTGACCTCTCCGACATTATATCTGATGTCTGGTCAACCGGTTCTCATGCAGATGCAGCCCAAAGATGTCATCCACGCCTTCTGGATTCCGGCTTTCCGTATTAAGCAGGACTTGCTCCCGGGACGTGTGACCACTGTTCGCTATACACC
>JACDGI010000929.1 GCA_013821665.1 Anaerolineae bacterium | reverse complement strand
ACCACACCGCTCGGACACGCGCCATCGCCGGCTTAGTTAATCGCCATCTGATGGCTTGTGCTGTGGCATGACATCTGCTTCTCTCCTCTTCGTTTTCCTTTTCCTCTAATTGCGAAAGTTATCTAATAGTCTTAACATAAATACACTTTTCACTCAGCTTTGTAGCAGCTTGGGCATGATGGCATCCATAAGTCGTGATGTATCCTCGATGGATTGGAAGTCGTCGGCGAAGGATAGCACATCCAATTGGGGGTCGTAACTCCAGAAGCCGACGGTATCAAACAAGTAACGGATGTAGGTGTAGCAGATGCCGATGACAATGCGCGAGTAGACGCTGTAGGCCATATACGGGAAGAACAGAATCACGCCGCGATCATGGATATACATCACGATGCCCAATTCATTGTTGGGGTAATGCAGTTCCACATCGTTACCGGGGCCGCGCATGGGGATGAGCGTCGGGTCGAGCTTGAGCATCAGCCGCGCCAAGCCTTTTTGACGGATTCGTTTGACCGGCCAATAGGCTTCCGGTTGGTCAGTGCTTTGCCCGTTCTCAAAGAGCCATTCGAGCATGGCCGGAGTCAGTTGATTGGTTTTGGGGGCATATAAATGAATTTCGTAGATCATGGCTATCCGTCATCTGCATCTTCAACGTTATGTTTACCAGTTTAAAGGCTAACGCGTCAGAGATGCAACCACATTTCTAATGGGTGGGGTTAGGTGGGTTGGGGCATGATTGGTTTGGACTAGGATAGATGAGGGGCACTGTTGTGATAGTGTCCCTCGATTAGACGTTATTTAGGAGGCTAAGGCGGGCGAGCGCAGCATCGAACTCAGGCGGGAGGCTTCAGGCTTCATGGTCTCTTCTTCGACATCAGCATTGAAAGCGGGTGTCTTGGCTTTGGATTCCATCACGATAATTTTGCGCTCGATGCACCAATCCAAACCCATCTTGAAGGCAGCATCTGAAATCCCAAGGTTCTCTTTGACTTCTTCCAAATCACCGGCATAAAAGCTTGGCAAGCGCTTCATGTGTTCACAAATGAGCCGGGCATAGTAGGCAGGACGTTGGGTGTTGGCGCTCATATTGTGGCTCCTGAATAGGTTTTACGATGAACGATTATTGTTTAACTTAGTTTAGGACGAAAGTCCTATAAATAGAGGATATGCCATCTTTCACAACTCTGAATTAAGGTTTTGTCCCAGTTGAGCGCTGTTACAAATTTTTCATAATTGTTATATTCATCACGCCCCTCGCTAAGTCATAGGCAAATCTTTATAATAACGATCTTGATGTTGACCGACAAAAGGCATAGATATGGCGAAACCTCTTAACTTCCAACAAGTCATCATGAAGCTCCACAATTTTTGGGCGGATCAAGGCTGCTTGATCTGGAACCCTTATAACGTGCAAGTTGGGGCAGGTACGAACAATCCGGCGACCTTGCTGCGTGTATTGGGGCCGGAACCGTGGCGCGTGGCATATGTCGAGCCGAGCGTGCGTCCCGATGATGGCCGTTATGGTGAGAACCCGAACCGGATGCAGTATTACTTCCAATATCAGGTGATTTTGAAGCCTGATCCGGGTAATCCGCAGGAGCTTTATCTGCAATCGTTGGAAGCCTTGGGCATAAGCCAACGTGAGCATGACATCCGTTTTGTGGAGGATAACTGGGAAAGTCCGGCGCTGGGCGCATGGGGCTTGGGTTGGGAAGTGTGGATGGACGGGCAGGAAATCACGCAGTTCACTTACTTCCAACAGGCGGGCGGCCTCGAACTGGAGCCGGTGAGTGTTGAGATCACTTACGGGTTGGAACGTATCGTTCTGGCGCTGCAAGAGAAGAATGCTGCGTGGGATATTGATTGGCTGCCGGGGTTAACCTATGGGGATGTTTTCCACGAGAGCGAAATCGAACACAGCAAGTATTATTTCGAGATTGCGGATGTCGAGTCGCTGAAAGATGTTTACGACAACTACGAGAGCGAGAGTAAACGGGCGTTGGAAGCTGGCGCGATTCTTCCCGCCTATGATTATGTGCTGAAGTGCAGTCACCTGTTCAATGTGCTGGATACGCGGGGTGCCATCGGTGTGACGGAACGCGCCTTCTTCTTCCAACGGATGCGGAACATGACGCGCAACGTAGCGAAGGCTTTTGCCGCTCAACGCGAAGCACTCGGCTATCCGTTCCTGAAAATCGATAAGGGATGGGGTGCGCCTCCGCTGCCAAGCGCAAGCGAGATGCCGAAAATTATTCCTTCGCAGCCAGCCGATTTCTTGTTGGAAATTGGGGTGGAAGAACTGCCAGCCGATGATGTGGATTCAGCGCAGGAACAACTGGAAGATATGGCGCTGGGGTTATTTGAACGGCTGCGTCTGTCACTTCCACAAGGGGTTGAGGTTTACAGTACACCGCGCCGTTTGGTGTTGGCTGCGTGGCAAGTGCCACCGAACCAACCCGATGAAGAACGCGTCGAACGTGGGCCCGCCGCGAATCGTGCTTTCGATGCCGATGGTAAACCCACCAAAGCTGCCGAAGGATTTGCACGGGGCAAAGGCGTTAAAGTTGAGGATTTGAAGGTCGAGGAAGTCGACGGTGGGCAGTATGTAACAGCGCATGTGAAGGCGGTTGGTCGTCCAGCGCTGGAAGTATTGGCGGAAGAACTGCCTAAGCTGATCGCGGGGATTAAGTTCGGAAAGACGATGCGTTGGAACATCACACGGG
>JACDGI010000142.1:6485-13159 GCA_013821665.1 Anaerolineae bacterium | reverse complement strand
TTTCTAACCAAAGATGGCGACGAACTGAAGGTGATCCGTGAAGTGGCAGCCAAAACCAGCGCCGTTTTACAGGCGACATGGGATTATATTGGCAGTAATCGTGCGGAAGGTGATACGGTCGTCAAGCCGGATGGATCGCCGCTGACGATTGGGGATGTCAAACGTTTTGTGCGGCGCGAACTGCTGGATCGCGAATTGGAAGACACCGATATGATCTTCGCACAGGGGCGCGATGGCGGTTTTCCACACAGTCGGGGCGAATCCGCGATGGCCCTGAAGTTGGGGCAGCCGATTGTGTTCGATTTATTCCCGCGCCAATTGGGTGGCGGTTATCATCATGATACGACGCGTACTTGGAGCATCGGCTACGCGACAGATGAAGTCAAGGACATTTATAATCAGGTGATGCAAGCCTTCAAAATCGCGGTCGATACTTATGCTGAACCGGGGCAGCCCACACACACCATGCAGGACGCAGTGCTAGATTACTTCGAGGCGAATGGTCATCCCACACGGCGCAGCCAACCGGGCAGCAGCATCGGCTATTCACACAGCTTGGGACACGGTGTTGGCCTGAATATTCACGAGCGCCCATCCATCAGCCACCGCGAACCCAATGATATTTTCCAACAGGGCAATTTCATCACCATTGAGCCGGGATTGTATTACCCCGATAAAGGTATCGGTATGCGGATCGAGGACTCCTTTATTATCGACGATATGGGCAAACTCGTTGCGATTACGGACTTTCATAAGGACTTAGTGCTGCCACTCAAAGGCTAATTCTAGGCTGTCCGAGTTAAAGCACTGATTGGATGAGATCGGTTTAACCGAGTGTTTAGTTTGCTGTTAGGTGTTTACGTAATTCTCAGCAATAAAGGCTCCAACTGGGCTAGTATTTAGGCTATGTTTACGCGAATAAATTGCGTATGTTGTAGAGGGCAGAAAATATAAGTTAGAGGCAGCATGGCTGTTCACGGTAATAAGAAATTGATTGAGAACGTTATCGTTGGTGGTGGCGAAATGGGCACGCTGATGCGTGCACTTGATTGGTCACAAACGCAAGTTGGCCTGCCGGAGCAGTGGCCCCAAAGTTTGCGTACGGCCATTAGTATTATGCTGGACTCTTATTTCCCCATGTATATTGCATGGGGAAATGATTATATCCAGTTTTACAACGATGGTTATCGGCCAATCCTCGGTTCGACCAAACATCCGGCTGCGCTTGGGCTGAGTAGTAAAGAAACTTTTGCCGAAAGTTGGCATATAATCGGTCCTCTGTTTGATGGTGTGATGGAAGGAAAGGCCGTTGGCTCTGAAGAGTGGATGCTGCCCTTAGACAGGCATCATTATTTGGAAGAATGTTTTTTCAACTATTCGTACAGCCCCATCCGTGAGGAAGGCGGTGGTGTCGGTGGCGTTTTGGTGGTAGTAGCCGAAACGACCAATCGAGTCTTGAGTGAACGTCGTTTACGGACACTGCGCGATTTGGCTTTTCATACCGAGTTAAATTTGACGGTTGGGAACATTTTTGAGACGGCTATTGAAACCTTTAAAGATAACGCTGCGGACATACCTTTTGTGCTTTTATATGCCTGTCATGAAGCTGATTTTGAATTTATGGGCGGCACTGATCTAGTCGGAAATGCTCATATTGCGCCTGCCCATATTGCGATTAAAGACGAAAATACATGGCCTTTACGGCAGGCTGCTGTTTCAGGGCAAGCCATATTGATTGATGATGTCGAGAAGCGCTTTGGCACTTTTTCCAGCGGCCCTTGGCCTGAGTCTATTACCAAAGCAATAGCGCTACCGATTATCCGGCTCGGTCAAGAGCAGACACAAGCGATTCTGATTATTGGTATCAGCCCGCGACGGGCTTTCGACGAAAATTATCAAAATTTTCTGACGTTGGTGGTCGGACAAATTTCTACAGCGATTACCAAGGCACATGCCTATGAGGAAGAACGCAAACGGTCTGAGGGCTTGGCGGAACTGGACCGCGCCAAAACGGAGTTTTTTAGCAACGTCAGCCATGAATTTCGTACACCGCTAACATTAATGCTGAATCCGTTGCAAGAATTGGCAAATGAGGCTGATGGTGTGTTATCCGAAGCGCAGCGTGAAAATGTAGAGATCGCCCAACGGAACAGTTTGCGTTTGCTGAAATTGGTTAATACCCTGCTTGATTTTTCACGTATTCAGTCCAACCGCATTCAAGCCTCTTTTGAAGCCAGCGACTTATCGGCACTCACCGCTGATTTTGCCAGTAACTTCCGCTCGATATTTGAACGGAATGGATTACATTTGGTCGTCAATGCACCCACGTTATCCACACCTGTTTATGTGGATCACGACATGTGGGAAAAGATCGTCGTCAATTTGCTCTCGAATGCTTTTAAGTTCACATTCGAAGGCGAAGTTGAGGTGTCGCTGCGGACGGTTGCGGGTCAGGCTGAGCTTACGGTTCGCGATAGCGGAATCGGCATCCCTGAAGATGAATTACCGCACATTTTTGCGCGCTTTTATCAAGTGCCCGGTGCGCGTTCACGACTCTATGAAGGCTCAGGTATCGGCTTGGCGCTGGTGGCCGAACTGGTGCGCTTTCACGGTGGACATATTCAAGTTGCCAGTACGGTGGGTGTTGGCACAACCTTTACCGTATCGATTCCCCTCGGTAGCGCTCATCTCGCACCGGAACAAATCCGGTCATCAAACGCGAAAGCGCACGACAGCCTAGCCTACCTCCAAGAAACCTTGCAGTTGATCGAAAGCGGCGAGAGTAATAACGGCAGTCCATTGGTTGAAACGGCTCCCAATTTGGACACCGGAACTTTTCTATCCATTGTTCCCGCAGCAACAAATTCTGATATACGTATTCTGGTGGTTGATGATAATGCGGATATGCGCAGTTATTTAAGCCGCTTGCTGGAGAAAGTGTATGTCGTCAAGACGGCCAATGATGGTGTCGAGGCGTTAGACTCGATACATAAGAGTGCCCCGGATCTCGTTGTGGCTGATGTGATGATGCCCAACTTAGATGGATTTGGCCTGTTACAGCGGCTTCGCAGCGATTCATCGACACGCGGCATCCCGATTATTTTGCTGTCCGCCCGTGCCGGACAGGAAGCACGCATCGAAGGTCTGCAAGCGGGCGCAGATGATTATCTGACGAAGCCCTTTGCCGCCAGAGAACTTTTAGCCTCAATCGAGTCGCAGTTGCAATTGGCGCATTTACGCCGTGAGGTCGTCCAAACAGAACAAAATGCACAGATGGTTATCGAAAACATCATCGAAAATATCACTTATCCGTTTTATATGTTGGATCGCGAATTGCGCTTTATATACGTCAATATTCGCGCTCTGGAAATTTGGGGCAAGAAGCGACAAGACCTTGTCGGCAAGCAAATATGGCAAGTCTTCCCTGTTAATAGCCCAAGTGTTATAAAAATTCAAGCTGCGCTGAATCGTGCGATTGTCGAGCAGCATTCAGAGACGCTGGAAACTGTTTCAAATGTTTATACAAATGGTGTTGATCACTGGTGGGAAGCAGATATTTATCCGAGTAGTACGGGTGTGGCTGTCTATTTTCGGGACATCAGTGAGCGCAAAGAAGCTGAACGGTTGCGCGAACGTTTGGAACTGGTTCTAGAAAATATGAATACCGGTTTTCTAATATTGGATCAAAATTGGCGCTATGTTTACGCTAATCCTGAAGCAGCAGCTATCACCACCAGAGCCAATGGAACGACACGCGAACAACTTCTGCAAACGACCTTGGAAGAGGGTTTTCCCGAAATTGTTGGTACCTATCTCTATAATGAACTGAAACGTTCAATGGCCGAGCAAGTAACTTCAGTTTTCGAGGTGCATCTCGAAGCATATGGATTATGGTTGGAGTATCGCCTTTATCCCTCGGCAGGTGACTTAGCTGTTTTTGTGGGTGACATTACACAACGCAAACAAGAAGAAGTGGAACGTATCCAACTGTCCCTGATGCTGGAAAACGAACGCCAGCGATTCGCCAATATTATCGCTACTGTCCCCGGTGTGATCTGGGAAAACGAGCACACTGAAGATCTGGCAGAGATGAAATTGATTTTCATCAGTGCCTATATCGAAACGATGTTGGGTTATACCGTCGAAGAATCGCTGGCTGAGCCTCATTTCTGGCGTAAAATTTTTCATCCAGAAGACTCACAAAAGACAATCGACGCGTTCTACAGGGTGCGTCTGAGCGGCGGTTCGGGAGTCGTTAATTTCCGTGCTGTCCACAAGAATGGTTCGGTCATTGATGTTCAAGCCATTATGATTACGGTATTGAAGGACGATAAACCGATTGGGAAGCGTGGTGTCATGATGGATGTGACCGAACGCCAACGTTTGATGAAGGCTCAAACGCGCTATGCTACGATGCTGCGCCGTTCTAACGAAGAACTCCAGCAGTTCGCCTATGTGGCATCACATGATTTGCAGGAGCCGCTGCGGATGGTCACGAGTTATCTGCAAATCCTCGAAGGCCGTTACGCCGAGAAATTGGATGCTGATGCACACGATTTCATCGGGTTTGCTGTCGATGGCGCTGCGCGTATGAAAGCCTTGATTACGGACTTGCTGGCGTATTCGCGGGTCGAGGGGAGTGAAAAAGTCTTTGAGGAATTTGATTCGCAGCTTGCCCTCAATAAAGCATTGGCTAATTTAGCGCTCAAAATCGAGGACAGTGGTGCCATTGTTACCTCGGATGCGATGCCCCATATTCGAGCTGATATGATGCAAATCACCCAGCTTTTCCAGAATTTGATTGCGAACGCGTTGAAGTTTCAAAAAGGTGTGCCACAAATTTACATCGGTGTGGAACTTCACAAGGACGAGTGGCAGTTCTCGGTGCGTGACAATGGCATCGGTATCGCACCGGAATATTTAGACCGTATTTTCATCATTTTCCAGCGGCTACATCGCAAAGGTGAGTATCCGGGTACAGGTATTGGGTTGGCAATCTGCAAAAAAGTGGTCGAACGGCACGGCGGACGCATCTGGCTTGAGTCTACCGTTGGAGAGGGTACAACCTTTTATTTCACACTGCCCATCTAAAAACGAGATTGCTTATGTTCGATGACACGGCCTTCGAATCCGCGAATGCGCTGCCGCTTTACCAGCAGTTGTATGACCATTTGCGGGCATCAATCTTGGATGGACGGCTGGAAAAAGGCGCAAAGATTCCGTCAACGCGATTGCTGGCAGCGGAACTCGGTGTATCACGCAATACCGTTCTCAATGCCTATGACCAGCTTATCGCCGAAGGTTATATCGAGAGCATCGAAGGTAAGGGGACGTTTGTAACACGCGTGCTGCCGGAACAGCATCTCTCGACACCACCGCACCTTTACCGGCAAAAAGGTCAGACCCAACCACCGCCGCTGCGACTATCCAAGCGGGCGGAAGCGCTCTTGGCGACACCTGTTTTACCCTATGACTACGACAATTATGCTTTCCGCACGGGTATGCCTGCTCTGGATGCGTTCCCATACGAGTTATGGGCGAAGTATATTGCGCGGGAGGCACATCGCCTGCATCCGCTCAGTTTGATGGCACAGGACACGATTGGTTATCGTCCGCTGCGCGAAGCCATCGCCAACCATGTGACGGTGGCGCGGCAAGTACGCTGTACACCGGATCAAGTCATCGTGGTATCGGGCGCACAGGGGGCACTTGATCTGGCGGCACGGGTACTGGTCAATCCCGGCGAGAAAGTGTGGATGGAAGATCCCGGTTATCCCGGTGCGAGGGGCGCACTGCTGGCGGAAGGCGCAAACATCATCCCTATTCCAGTCGATAAGGATGGGCTGATGGTCGAGGTTGGATTGCAGCGTGCGCCGGATGCCCGCATGGTTTATCTGACACCTTCACATCAATTTCCGTTGGGTGTATCGCTGAGTTTGGCGCGGCGTTTGATGCTCTTGAACTGGGCGACTCACGCGGGTAGTTACATCCTCGAAGATGATTACGACAGCGAGTATCGTTTTACGGGGAGACCGCTCGCCTCGCTACAAGGCTTGGACGAGAATAACCGAACCATTTACATCGGTACCTTTAGCAAAGTATTATTTCCATCCTTGCGGCTGGGTTATTTGATCGTCCCAGAAGCGTTAGTAGACGCGTTCCGTGCGATGCGCCATTATGTGGATGGTCACACGCCGGGATTGGAGCAGCGGGCGTTGGCTGATTTTATGACAGACGGCCATTTCGCGCGTCATATCCGGCGGATGCGCGTCTTATACTCTGAACGACGGCAGTATTTGTTGAACGCTGCTCACCAGTTGCCATTGGAAATCGTCGCGCCGGATATGGGTATGCATTTGATCGGTTGGCTGCTGGATGATATTGACGACAAAGCTGCCGCACGACAAGCCGCCATCCATCATGTGCATGTGTTGGCGCTTTCTTCACTGGCGATGACCACGCCCAGTCGCAGCGGTCTCGTGTTGGGTTACGCCGCCGTGAACGAACACGAAATCCTTGAGGGCGTGCAGCACTTAGCCGCTGCCCTCAAGGAAGTCAGTGCTTAAACTGCTGCGACGGCTTTCTTCGGTTGATAGACACCGGGAACATCGCGGAAGGGGATCGCCAAACGGTTCCACGCGTTAATCATGATGATCGCGCCGGAGAGTTCGGCC
>JACDGI010000142.1:0-6475 GCA_013821665.1 Anaerolineae bacterium | reverse complement strand
GGCGAGTACGTTCAAATAGGTCGTCCGAAACTTTGTCAGTGGCGATGAGGGTCAGCGTTTCTGTCCATTCCAGTGCCGCGCGTTCGCGGTCGCTAAAGAAGGGTGTCTCGCGCCACGCACTGAGGGTATAAATCCGCATCTCGCTTTCGCCTTTGGCACGCGCATCTTTGGTGTGCATATCAAGGCAGTAAGCGCAGCCGTTGATTTGTGATGCGCGTATTCTGACCAACTCCAATAAACTGTCTTCGAGGCTGCTGTGATCGACCGCACTCTGCAAGCCGTTCAGGCCTTTCATCAAAGCGGGCGCGGCACTTGAATAATCCATACGTTCTTTCATGTTGTTTCCTCTATTGGGAATGTTTATGCGTATAGACTTACTTTAAGCCTGTTGGTGGTTGGACAAAAGCACCACTTTTTGATATGTGCATGGTACCAGTTTTGCGGTAAAGGATATGAGACAAATCCATTGATTAGCGGCCAAAAAATGATGCCTGTAAAAAGCGCATCCCCGCCAAAATCTGCGTTATCCGCTGCTCGGAAAGTGACCCGATATAGTCACCTAATTGGCTTTTATCGACAGTCGAGACTTTCGAAACTTCTACGACACTTTGCTTGGGTAAATTAGCTTCACCGTCTTCGAGTAATAGATTGCCGGGTATACTCGCCCGCTTGATATTTGAGGTCAAGGCACAAGCTACGACAGTATGGAGGCGGCTGTGATTAAAGAGATTGTCTTGAACGACGACGTGCGGGTGGGGAATACGCGGTTCTGAATCATTCTTATCATCTAACTCGATCCAGTAAATATCGCCTTGATTGATGACCAACTGCTTTTCGATGATTTGCCGCGCTGCTGGTTCGGTTGGTTCAAGCTGATCTTGAGGCTTATGGATGTCGAGTTGGGCATTTCGAATGAAATTCTCAATCGCAATCTCGAATAAACGATCCTTGGAGATATTAAGGTGCTGCGCCAAAATGTCAGCCTGATCGAAAAGTGTTTTCGGAATGGAAATCGATGTTGTTGTCGTTTCAACCACGTAGCTAATCCTTGGATTTATCGCTCACTCAACAGCCAATCGATGGCTTTTTGGCGGTCATGCTTAAAGAATTGGAGCTTAATCGCTTCCAACCCCACAATCCGAATGACGGTACTTGCCATATTCATAACCATTTGTGATTGCTTGTCGATTAAGATAGCCGTGCGCGTATTGGTGTCATCAAGGTCATAATCGCGCCGCCATGCGTGTAATTTCTGGGCAGCATAGACCGCGCCGGGGATGTGCTGGCGAATATCAATCAGCAGCAGTTCTCTGACCCCTTCTTGCGGCGGGTCATTGACCATAATACGGTCGAAATGTAACAACCATTCATCGACTGCGGCAGGTGACTTTTCCAAAAATACAAACTCGCGAATACCGGAATCGAGTTTTTGATAGGCACAGCGTTTACCGACAGCATTCATAGATAAATCTGCTTTGGGTGGAATTGATGTTCGTCACTAAAGCATGACATTATCTCTCGGAAAAAATTAACATGCCAACGCAAAATTATTTCAAAAGTAAATTTCCTGTAATAATATTCTGGCTTTGTGTGTTATCGCGGGTAGTAGGTTTTATAAGCCGTACAGTGTGTCATACGGCTTATGAGGATGGTTGATCACTTAAGAGGGAACAATGACAAGTCGTTTACCCTGTATATCGGTTCGATTCCACGCGCTTTCAATATCTTTGAGCGACACTTGTTCGATGTCGGCACTGAGTTTGCCCGCCTTTATCCACTCCCATGCGAGCTTCGTTCCCTCACCAATGGCTTCGGGTGTCAGGTTACCACCACCGCCCATAATATTAAGACCAGATGTACGCAGTGCGTCAGCCGGAAGCGTGATGGTGGATCCCGCCATTTCGCCGACTTGTACCAGACGTGTGGTATGCCTTGCAAAGGATATTTCATGCGGCACTAAAGAGGCGATGAGAAGTTCCGTAATATGCCCCCACAAAAAATCAATAATTACGTGATAGCCCGATTCGCCTGCTTCCTGCTTAAAGGCAGCGATAATTTTTTCGTCGGATTGTTTGAGATCAATCACCGCATCTGCGCCTAACGCGGGTAATGCCCGCAGCGACTCGTCGTGGCGGCCTGTGGCGACGATGCGTTTCGCACCAAGTAGCTTGGCAACTTGAACCGCCAGTTTCCCCGAAAATCCTGTTGCACCATTAATGAGTACAGTCTCTTCAGGTTGGAGTTTGGCACCCCATTTGAGTGGAAAAAGTGAGGTTAAGGTAGACCCCGGAACCGCCGCTGCTGTGGCTGCATCAACGCCTTCGGGAATGGGAGCATAATACAGCTTTGGAATGACCACCTTTTCAGCCATAGAGCCATAAGGCGGCTTCATACCACCAAAGCCTACCAGCCGACCATCTTCCAACGTTCCAATGCCATCAAAACTGATCACCGCCGGAAATTGTGGGAAGAATTGATGGCTGGCGAAATGGACTCCCTTGGCTACGGCTTTATCGACGTTTTCCAGCGCGACCGCTTTCACATGAATAAGAATTTCGTCTTCCCCTACTGTCGGATCGGGGAAGTCTTCGTAGCGTGGGGTTTCACCAAAGGCGTGCAGAACAGCGGCTTTCATAGCGAATTCTCCATCTATTGAATTATTATTTCTAGGGAACCTTCTGAATAATACGAGAGGTGTACGCTTAGAGTTGCGACCTTCGCCGAGCGTTGCTTATAAAATTTGGACATACACCGCTTAAACTTTGGCGACAATGTGTTTAAGTGGGTTTTGTAGCCGTGTCACGCTCTCGCAGCAGTAAGAAAATGGCAAGCAAAATCAACGGTAAAGCGATTAAGAAAAGGGACGAAGGGAATTCTCTTAAAAGCAGGAATGATAACAGCACACCTACCAAGGGCGATGTGCCAAATAAAGCACTGGTACGTGCTGCTCCTAAAGCCCGCATCGCACGGATAAATAACACGATACTCATGCCATAACTGATGCTTCCTAAGAGAAGCGCTCCGAATATTATGGAGACAGATGGTATAGCATTTTGTAAAACGAGCGCCAAGAGCAGCGAGAATGAACCTGCACCAAACCCTTTGACCAGCACAATCGTTAACGGATCTTTGGCTGAAATGTTCCGCGTAAAATTGTTATCGATTCCCCACAAAATACATGCGCCTAAGATACCTATCGCACCCAAGGATATACCCCATTGGCCGCTGTGATCCAATGACAGCAATATGCTGGCAAGTGTGACACAAGTAACAGCCCAGAAGGCACGGCGGCTGATCACTTCCTTGAACACAATCACTGCAATAAATGTGGTGGCGACACTTTCAAAGTTGAGCAGCAAAGAAGCTGTTGATGCAGGTGTTTGGCGCAAACTAAAAAGGAGGATGATGGGCGCAGCCACACCACCTGCGATGACTGCACCGGCTAACCATTTCCAGTCAGTCCGTTTTATTCGCGTCTCATCCTCAACCGTTTTATTTTCTAGTCGTTGAAACACTTTGACCAGTAAGACTCCTAAACCGCTGCCCAAATAGAGTAAGGCCGCGAGCATAACCGGCTCAACGTTTCCCAACAATAATTTGGCTAATGGTGCGCTCGCGCCAAACAATAAGGCTGCAAGTAAGGCTTGGGCGATGGCGACGATACGAGCATTATTCACGATCAATTCCTTGTTCCGAACCTAAACGGCAAATTCGCGAATTTAATGACATGATTGCTTATACTGGTATATCAGCACAAGGTTATTTACGGTATATGAGGTTTGTAATGCGCCCCTTTGGTAATCGTTTTGCAATTTGTTTTGTCATGGTATTTATATCGTTTGTTTTGCTTCCCGTCGCTGCTCAGGATAAACCGCCCTATGCGCTGCAACCAATCGCTGATGGCTTTACGTTTCCGACCGCGATTGTGCAGCCACCAACGGATATGACGCGCCTGTTCATTGCTGATTTATCCGGTAAGGTGTCGATTGTCAAGCAGGGCGAATTACTGGCGACTCCGTTTCTGGATTTGAGCAAACAGATTACGGCGGTGGCAGAGGGCGCAGGACTGCACGACATTGTATTTCACCCCGATTATGCCAAGAATGGGTTTTTCTATGTGGTCTATACCCTGCCGGATCGTGATGAAATTCTAGTGCGCTATCAGGTGTCAAAAGATAACCCCGATGTGGCTGATGCTGACAGTGCCCATCTGATTATGAAGATTCAACATCTGACTCAATTTCATTATGGCGGACAGTTGGCTTTTGGGCCGGATGGTGATCTTTATTGGAGTATGGGCGACGGTGCCTATAAGAAGAGTCCTGCGCAAAATTGGAAGTCTTACCTCGGAGGCATCTTGCGCTTGGATGTCGATCATGGCGATCCTTACAGTGTCCCGACCGGAAATGCTACGACCGTCCAACCCACCGCCAAACCGGAATTGTGGGCGAAAGGGCTGCGTAATCCGTGGCGCTTCAGCTTTGATTCGTTGACGGGCGATTTGTATATTCCAGATGTGGGCGAAGCGAGTAGCGAGGAAATTAATGTGCTGCCAGCCGGAACAGCGGGCGGTACGAACTTCGGCTGGAGTTTCTTTGAAGGCAACACACCGTTCAAAGCGACCGATAAAACCGGACTCACGTTTCCGGTTGTGACTTATGCCCATGATAGCGGCAACTGTTCGATCATCGGTGGTTATGTCTATCGAGGAACGGCTTTATCTGCATTGGTAGGGAAGTATATCTTCGGGGATTATTGCAGCGGGTGGATGTGGTCTACCTACCAAAAGTCAGCGAATAATTGGTACACGGCTGAGCTGCTGCCGACCAAGCAGCACATCACGACTTTTGGCGAGGATAATGCGGGTGAATTATATATGGGGGCGGTCGGCGCGGTTTATAAGCTGGTGGCTGCCAGATAAAGGCATCAATCGGCTAACAGCCACTTAATCGCAGTTTGCTCATCGTCAAAAAATATTTCGACCTCAACCTGCGCCATCGTAAAAATATTGACACCGTCTTTGATGAGCTTGATGTAGGGCTGCTGGTAGCGTGGAAATTGTTTCAGCAGCAGCGCAATCTGAACCTGAAACGTATACAAATCGGGGTATTTTCTACGCCAATCGCGGCCCTGTTGCAGCGAGTAGAGTAAAGGTATCGGGCCAGATCTTCGCAAATCGAGCAGCATCCGTACCCGTTTATCATCTTTGGGTGAGGTCATTTCTTTGAGATAACTTTGCCATTCGTACCATTCATCGACAGCCCGGTTGGACGCTTCAGTGAAATTGAACTTCCAGATGCCATTGTTGAGGTCTGTGAACTGGCAGTATTTGGCTTGAGGTAAAGTCGTATTCATAGTGGCAGTGTCATATTTGAGGTGGGTTATTGAACGTTAGTTGACATGTGTATATAACATGTTTGGTAATTATACCATTCTGCTGTGAAATGGAGTGTTGGCTTATCATGAGTCACTAAGTCTTTTAGGTGACGAATGTGTTATGATATACTTGTGAATGAACGCACAATACCCAATTGAGAAAGAAGTCGAAGTTAGCTATGGCTGAACCACTGGGAACACCAACCAACCCGCTGCGGGTTGCCATTATCGGTTCCGGGCCATCCGGATTTTATGCTGCGGGTCACCTGCAATCACAGGCCAACCTGACTGTTGAAATTGATATGTTTGACCGTCTGCCAACCCCTTACGGTTTGGTACGCGGCGGTGTCGCGCCCGATCATCAGAAGATCAAGAGCGTCACCAAGATTTATGACCGTATCGCCAGCGATCCAAACTTCCGCTTTTACGGTCATGTCGAGTTTGGCAAGGACATTACCCATGCCGACCTCGTCAAGTATTACCATGCCATCATCTATGCCGTCGGCGCACAAACCGACCGCCGCATGGATATCCCCGGCGAAGAGCTCCCCGGCAGCCATCCGGCAACCGAGTTTGTGGCGTGGTACAACGCGCATCCTGATTTCGCCAATTACAAGTTTGACCTGACGCAAGAAAATGTGGCAGTCATCGGCCTCGGCAACGTGGCAATGGATGTCATCCGCATTCTGGCGCAGACACCGGGTGAACTTTCGGAAACCGACATTGCCGATTATGCCTTGGATCAACTGAAGCACAGCAATGTCAAGAATATCTATGTGTTAGGACGGCGTGGGCCAGCCCAATCTGCCTTCACCAACCCCGAAATCAAAGAACTAGGCGAACTGGATGATGCCAGTGTGATTGTCGCGCAGAGTGAGGTCACTCTTGATCCGGTCAGCCGCCAATATGTGGATTCTGGCGCGGATAAAGTTGCCAGCAAGAATGTCGAAATCCTCAAAGGGTTTGCAGCACAGGGCGACACGGGCAAGCCGCGTAAAATCATCATGCGCTTCTGCGTCTCGCCGGTTGAGATTATCGGCACGGACAAAGTCGAGGCCATCAAGCTCGTCAAGAACGAACTGGTTCCCAATGATAAAGG
>JACDGI010000928.1 GCA_013821665.1 Anaerolineae bacterium | reverse complement strand
CGTCCTACCTTGAGAATTATTATGGCACCACTAATGAAGGCGGATTGAGCCGTACCGGTACATCAGATCGGCTGTTGGTCGAGTGGTGGGTGACGAATAGGCGGGTTGAAGAACGGCTGAACGGATCGCGCGGGCTGATCAACCTGAATCAATATTTGGAAGCCGACACGCCCATAGCCAATGCGTCGACGGTCAATAATTCCGGGTTAGTGATTCCGAGTGACACATTTGAAATACTTACTGGCTCGTTAGCATTGGTCGAAATCCCTGTGACCTATGAGGCACTTATTCATGACAACTTGCCCTTAGCTGTGCAGTGGCAAAGTCATATCCGCGAGGTAATGCAGCGCTTGTTGATAAACGGATACATTATTACGGATTTTGTGCGGAGTACGTTCGAAAATCGTGAGCGCGCTTTCTATTTGTTTAGTCAGGCTGATAAAGCCTTTGAACGTGTTGACTTTAGCAACAACTAAGCCACCACATCTAGTAAGGATGCCTATTTTGAAGCCAATCACCATCAAATCGATCAAACTCTACCCGATAGCCATGTCATTGGTCGAAACCCTGAAGACCAGTTCCGGCGACGAACCCTTCAAAACCGGCGTTGTGGTGAGGCTTGAGGCTGATAACGGTATCACCGGTTGGGGCGAAGCATCACCTGAAATTGCACCCGGTTATAACTATGAGACCGTCGGTACAGCCTTACATATTATGAGTGAGTTTTTAGTACCTGTATTACTCGGTGAAACGATTGAAAGTGCAACAGAAGTGCCGGCACTCTTCAGTCGTGTTCGCGGGCATCATATGGCGAAGTACAGCCTCGAAGCCGCTGTCTGGGATGCTCTCGCCAAGACCAATGAAATGTCATTGATGCAAGCGTTTGCGGCACACTTACCGAAGGAGCATCAACCGCGTGGTTATGCCAACGTTGGTGTGAGTATCGGCATCAAACCAAGTGTAGAAGAAACGCTGCAAGTCATCGAGAAGCGTTTGGGGCAGGGCTATGGGCGCATCAAACTCAAGATTGAGCCGGGTTGGGATGTCGAATTGGCGCGTGGTGTGCGGAAGGTATATCCCGATATTGTCATGATGTTGGACGCGAACAGCGCATATACGTTGGCTGACACTGAACATTTGAAACAGCTTGATGAATTCAATCTGCTGATGATTGAACAACCATTAGGTCATGACGACATCTACGAACACAGTAAGTTGCAGCCCCAATTGAACACACCAATTTGCTTGGACGAGAGCATTTTATCAGCCAACGATTTGCGGCTCGCGCTAGATTTAGGTGCATGTCGTATTCTGAATTTGAAGCCTGCACGAGTCGGCGGTTATACCGAAAGCCTTGAAATCTATAAGATTTGTGCCGAGCAAAAGCTGCCGCTGTGGATTGGCGGCTTGATGGAAACGGGTATCGGACGCTCGGCTAATTTGGCTTTTGCTTCTCTGCCAGCCGTAACTTTACCCTGTGATATTTCGGCAACTGACCGCTATTATGATCCCGATTTGACAGAGCCGCCGTTTGTATTGGGCGCAAACAGCCGCATCAGCGCACCAACCGCTCCGGGAATCGGGGTTGAAGTGCAGAGGGATAGGTTAGAGGCCGCAGCCCAGCGTTGGACAGCCGAGGGTGTTTACAAAAACTATTTTTAGGGGGAAATGATGTCATTAGGAAATGTGACGGTCGCGTTCATCGGCAGTGGTGTGATGGCCGAGGCGATGATAAAAGGGTTGCTTAACGAAAAGCTGCTGCCTGCCGAACAAATTATTGCGGCTGATCCGCGTGAAGAGCATGTCAATGAGTTAAGTAAACGTTACGGGTTGAAAGGTACGACTGATAACAGCATGGCTGCTGACGCCGCCGATATTTTGGTGCTGTCGGTCAAACCGCAGGTTCTCAGCCATGTAATGCCTGAGCTTCGAAAGGGCGCACATTCGTCTAAGCTCATACTCAGTATTATCGCCGGTGCAAAAATCAAAACGATTGCGGATGGTGTCGATAATGCCAGTGTGGTTCGTGCGATGCCGAACACACCCGCACAAATCGGGCAAGGCATCACGGTTTGGACTGCCACACCGGAAGTCTTGCCGCCTCAAATTGAGCAAGCAAGGGCATTAATTGGTGCTTTAGGCGACCAGATTTTTCTTGATGACGAGCGCTATTTGGATATGGCGACAGCTTTGAGCGGTTCCGGTCCTGCCTATGTGTTTATGTTCATGGAAGCATTGATTGATGCAGGTGTTCACTTAGGCTTTTCGCGGCGCGATGCCGAGCATTTAGTGCTGCAAACGATGCGTGGCTCAATCGAATATGCCGAAAAGTCCGGTTTGCATCCGGCACAATTGCGTAATCAAGTGACGAGTCCCGGCGGTACATCAGCAGAAGCCATTTATCATCTCGAAAAAGGTGGCTTGCGAACCGTTATTTCGCGGGCGGTGTGGGCTGCTTTCCAACGGTCTGTGGCATTGGGTGGAGGGACACCTGTACGCAACCCCGATACTCTTGATGGGGACAGGTAGATTCTTCGATCTAATGCTGGTAAATTGATAACATATTCACAAGATATTCAACATATACTAAATCGTATTGCTTCCGTTTGCAGGGTAATCGCATCAAATCTGGGTAAGAAGCTGAAACAGGAAATCATTGTCGAGAGCCGCACGAAAGCGCTTCTGTTTCAAACTGCTTTTCGAGGGGTCTTGTTTGAGAATGTT
>JACDGI010000927.1 GCA_013821665.1 Anaerolineae bacterium | reverse complement strand
ACTCAATGGGATTAAGGCTAAGTGGCGGTTGTGGTGTTCCCTGTGCCAACGCTGTGGCTTGTTCAATGATATAGGTGGCCGTGAATTCAATAGGATCGGGCGTAAAAGTCGATCCGGCTGACATAACTGACACTTCATCTATGTTACGGGTCGTCGATTGAAAAACCATCTCCACAACAATCACCAAACCTATCGCGATGAGCACTAATAGCCAAGCGGGGAAATGGGGCGGATCATCATTTTTACGTTTACGTTTTGAAAAGAAAGTCATTATTGAATCCTCTGCACTTTTCTATCGTTGTATATAATACGAATGATACTCCAGATGGGTTGCTAATACTTGATTGCTGCAACAACATCATAGAACATTTTATCCAAATCGCAACTATAATAAACGGGGTCACATACAAGGTAGCGGAGGGTTAAGAATGGCTTCTATCACCAAAGAAGTATGGGTCAATGTGCGTCCTGAAGACGTTTGGGCGGTGGTTCGCGATGTTGGAGCCGCGCATGTGCGTCTTTTTCCGGGGATTCTGACCGATTGTTATCTGGATGGCGATGCGCGGGTTGTGACCTTTGCTAACGGCATGGTGGCGCGTGAACTGATTGTCGATGTCGATGACCTGCAACGACGATTTGTTTATGCCTCAGTCGGCGGACGAACAACGCACCACAACGCGTCGTTACAGGTTTTTGCAGATGGCGAGAACAGCAGCCGTGTCGTATGGATTACCGATTTGCTGCCCAACGAAATTGCGCCTAGTATTCGGGATCTGGTTGAGCGCGGTTCCAGTATTATGAAGCAGACGCTCGAATCAGCTATGAAATCGCAAGGTTGATGTATGAGCGGATTGGAAGATATAAACACGATTGCAGTTTGGTTGGATGCAACCTATCAACTTGAGTGGCCTATTCAAGTTCAACTGCTGCGTTCCTATACCAACGATGTTTATGTGGTTACGACAGCGACTAATAAATACATTCTGAAGATTTACGGCATCAATTGGCGCACCCAAGCCGACATCCAATATGAGGTGGCATTATTAGAGCATCTCGCCCAAAAAGGTCTGCATATCGCCAACGCAATCGCCGGTAAAGATACGCGAAAAGCGTACAACATGGTGACATCGAAGGGGGCGCAGTATGCGGTGCTGTTTGAATATGCAGATGGATACAAACCGCAGCCGCCTTTTTCAAACACGTTATACGTTGCCTTCGGGTGCGCGATGGCACGAATGCATGAATTGTCTAATGATTTTGCAACCGACTACAAGCGAAAGTCGCTCGATCTTGGCACGATCATCGAAGCGCCTATTAAGCTGGCCTTACCCCTCATCGAAAACGAGGAGGATCGCGTTTTCTTACGGAAGGTCGCACAGAGGGTTATCCATGAAATGAATGCCCTACAAATATCCGACCTCGATTGGGGACCGATTCATGGGGATGCGACACTCGACAACCTACATGTGACGGATGATAACCAGATCGTACTATACGACTTCGATTCGGGTGGGCCGGGTTGGCGGGCGGCTGATTTGCAAGGCTGGGCTTATAACAATACGGTGTATGCCGAGAAGTGGGAAGCGTTCAAACAGGGCTATAGCAGTATACGGCGGATCACACCACACAATCTTGAAGCCGCAAGGTATCTATCAGTGGCATGGCTGATCTGGGGTTTACAGATTGATTTGGAGCATCGGATTTTGGGACAAAGTCAAGAAAAGATAACCGAATATTTCGCGATGCAAATCGGCTCGATTAGGGCGCAAGCTAGACTGGCGTTCGGATAATCCACTCACAGGAAGAAATCGCGGAGGGCATCGCGGACTTCGTCAACAATTTCTTCCCATGAGACATCGGGGTCGCGGGTGATCAGCATATTGCGACCAGTGATGGTCAACGCACGGATGCCACGCACACCGTTAAACAACATTTGTGCAACAGGCGAACCCTCATCACCGGCTTCAAAGTCGTTGTAAACCTCGTCACCACTCAAAGCAATGCGCTGGTTGGTGATAATTTCCAACACATCGGGGTTATCGGTGGGTTGGGTTTCGACGGTTACATATTCAGACATAGGTAGTCGGTAGTCTTTAGCTGTTAGTCTTTAGAGTTTGTCGGATTTATGGATGAGGGCGGCAAGCACATCTTCCAGCGATGGCAGCGGATCAGCACCTTTGAAGTCGGCCATACGCTGGTAAATATCAGCAGCGGCTTGATGAAATGCGGATGGCAGCCCTGCATCGCCGAGCGTCGCGGCGATTTCTTCCATCTCGCCGGAAAAGCGCCACGCTTTAGCCGTCACCTGCTGCACGTTTTTGGCGGCTTCATCGGCAAAGGTGGAGCCATTGCGCGACCATTGACGTTCAAGATCGGCGCGTACATCCAGCGACTCGGCAGCGGCCATCACTGCCGATAACAGCGCAGTTGTGCCCTTGGAATAAGCCGCGAAGCACATTTTCAGGGCGTTGGCCTTACCGATTTCAGCGCCCAATACTTCAGTTTCCAATGGCCCTGCCGTGAAGCAATCCGCTACCGACTGCGCGTCTGCACCGGAAAGGTATAACCATGTGGTATTGGGTTTCCACGCTGGCCCACCAATAATTGAACCACTGACGAAACGTGTGCCGTGCGCCGCCATTTTGTCGGCAATGCGCTGGACACGCTGGGGAGAGATGGCGTTCATATCGACATATAAACCGCGAAAGCCCAATGACAAAACATCATTAGCC
>JACDGI010000926.1 GCA_013821665.1 Anaerolineae bacterium | reverse complement strand
AAGAAGTACCACCATTAAATCCGGTTTGCGGCGCGGCGAAGTGGGTGTAATTTTAAGGACATAGGGTTCACCAAGTAGCTGTCCAATTGGGCGTAAAACAAAATAAATCTGAAGCAGGTTACTAAGGTATTGCACAATTTTGAAATGGAGGAGTGTTACAGGGGACATCTTAATGACGACTCCATTAACCCATTCGTGACCTGAGCCAGCTTACAGCCTCATATATTCGTCTTCAGAAAGATCAGTTGCTACGACCTTAGCCGCTTCGAACTCGGCAATTGGTTCGAATGTCATTTCAAACCCTCAAACATCTATTAAATGTGACTACAGTATAGCATTTGCCTAATCTTTACGTTGCCACTCCGCACCCCGGATTGGGCTGAGTTCTCGCCATTCAGACGTAACCGTTACGCTGCCCAGTTCGCGCTGGATTTGGCGTGCCGCCAGCCCGACGATTCCGGAGAATGTCGGATAGGCGAATTCAATCTCGGCGACTTGATCGACGGTTAGCTTACCCACAATCCCCGCCGCCACCATCGACACCACTTCGACGGCTTGCTCACCGACCACATGCGCCCCGATAATCAACTTGCTCTCGCGGTCGACAATCAGTTTGCAGAAGCCAACCGGATGCCCATCAATCACCGCACGATCCATATCCGCATAGGGCACGACCGCCACCACCGGATTGCCGTGTTCTCTAGCTTGTGCTTCTGTCAAACCAACCCCACCATATTCAGGATCAGTGAAGCCGCCGTGAGGTATGAGCTTATGGTCAGCCTTACGTGTAGCCCCCAACAGCGCATTTTCTGCCGCGACCCGTGCCTGTGATTCGGCGCTCTGTACCAGCATCACTTTGCCGGTGATGTCGCCAGCAGCATAAATATGAGGTGCGGACGTTTGCAGGTAATCATCCACCTTGATGAAGTTGCGCTCGGTATTGATCCCCGCCGCTGGCAGATTCAATTGGTCAACATTACCCGGCCACCCGACCGATAGAATAACAGCCTCGGTTGATAACGTTTGCTCGATACCCTCATGTTGATACACAAGCTGCTTCTGCATCCCATTCGTTTCGATACGGACAACCTTTTCGATACCCATAATAATATGGATACCATGCCGTGCAAATTCGCCCGAAACGATGCTCCTGACCAATCCATCTTCCGTAAGCAGTAATCTTGGAGCAATATCAATAAGCGTCACTTCTGAGCCGAAAGCATTGAAGATCGAGGCCAATTGGCAGCCAGTCGCGCCACCACCCACAATCACCACCGAAGCCGGTAATTTATCGAGCCGCCAAACATCACTGTGAGTCATAGCATGTTCACCACCCGGCAGTGGCAGCCGCCGTGCTGAACCACCCACACACAGCACAAAATGCGCCCCTTTAATGAGCTGCCCACCTTGTATTTGTACAGTATAGGGATCAACGAATGAGGCATCACCGGCGCGGGAAAATGTTTCAACCTTGACATGGTTGAGGTGGTCAAGCAGTTGTTTCTTTTCCTGCATTTGGTAGACGACATGCTGCGTACGCGCCATAACCGCAGCAAAATCCACCTGTGGCGCTTTATCCAAGAGCAAACCGTAATCACCAAATTGTTGTGCATCACGCATCAAGCGGGCTGCTTTAGCGAGGACTCGTGTGGGCACACAGCCATCATTGGTGCAGGTGCCACCCATATTACCTCGTTCAACGAGCGCGACCGTTGCCCCTAACTCACGTGCGCGAAGTGCAGCCGTCACACCGGCTGGCCCGCCACCAAGTATAACCATGTCGTACATGCAATTTATTCCTTCGTATTTGGACATCGGCGGATTGTAACGCATTCCGAATCCGAAGTAATGTTGCGAAGGTTACACTTTTGCTATGTATTTCATCTGCACTTTGGCGATGAGTGCCTTAGCCTCATCAATTGAGGTTGCGGCATACATAATCGAGCCATGTTCGCGATCAAAATTTTTGAACACGTTAAGCATCACCTTGACGAATGGGGTAGTCAATGTGACGAATATCCCGCTGTTGGCCGCGCGTTTTGCCATAACCGTCCGGCTGTTGGTCATGGTCGATCCCTTATTAGGTTGGATAGCATGTCGCATATCCAAAATATAATCGACGCGATGCGGAACACTGTTCGCCAACTCACGGCCTCTATCAGCCACCGCGAAAAACTCATCCCACGTCCAGTTACCTTCATAATTCACTAAAATGACCGTCTTCGACGCATCCATCCAATCACAGTTTGCAGGCATAACTATTTCCTTATAAGCATTTGTGCTAGATAGAGTGTAATGCTTCTAAAGACAATATGACGCTTAAGATCAGGCCGTTCGTTATCTTAACGTTGTTGCAATTTCAGAATGTCAGCCGCATGTTCACGCTCGTGATCAATCGCATCATGGGCGAACTTTTCGGCGGTCAGTTTCCCCCACGGAAATTGAATCGGCTTATTAAAATCCGCCTCTGGAATATCCTCCATCATCCGCATAATCGCGTAGCGGCTGATGTCACATTCCAGTTTGATATTTTCCTCAAGTCCGTTTTGGCGTTCTGCCACATATGCCGCGTTCACCGAATCATTATCCTTAAAATCGTTGTGATAATCTTTTAGCGGCTTGCCGTTTGCGTGGCACAAAAAAACCTCGTAAACCATAGCTTCCCATCCAGCGATATGCGCATAAAAGTCCCGTTTATTCCAACCGGGATAAATTTCAATTGTGCTATCAAGTGC
>JACDGI010000925.1 GCA_013821665.1 Anaerolineae bacterium | reverse complement strand
ACGTTTTCGTAAACATAATTTACATCACTGTTCCACTGCGGTTCATAGGTGAGATAGGAACCAGGGGCATGTAGCACGCCGGGTGGGGTGTACCAGCCTGTACCCAACTGGATGCGAAAGGCGCGAGAAAGTTCAGTGATACGGGTGTCACCACGTTCGAAATCGAGCAAACTCTGCCGGACTTCATCCTTTGAAACTATTGGATCGAAGCCGAAATACGTGATCGGAAATTCCCCCGGATGGTTATTCAACTGAGGTGGAAAGTAATAAGCTTCGGGCTTACCTTTGCGCCCTACGAGCGCCGCTGATTTGTCATCTAAATGCAGGTGGAAAAACAGGGGTGGCTTGTAGTCGAAGAACTTGGAATACATGGGCCAAGTGCCATGCTTTTCATGCAATTCCTGACCGATAATTTCGGCACCTAGTTCCTGGATGGCATCCCGCAGCAAGAATTTATCATCGCTGGTTTCATTGGCTTTGACATAGCTCATACCTTCGTCGGGCGGAGCCAGTGGGCCGTTCATGGCGGCAATTACCGACGAGAACCAGCGCTCCTTAATGGAGCCGCGACCTGTGCCAAGGGCATAATAATCGTCCGGATGCAGACGCAAACGTCGACCTGCTTCGCTGAAACGTCGAGGGACAAAAACCGGATTCAGGCGGAAAACTCCTGCCCCTTGCTCGAAGGTCTGGCGTATGTTTTTGGCTGCTGCGATGATGGTCATATATTTATTCCGCTTAAATGATTGATTAAATTATTTTGAATTTTCCGGCGGACGAGGCACGCCTCATCCCTACAATTATTTGTGTTTTGCCTGGTTTGCTGGTGGGGCAGTCGATGCCCGTTGAATAAGAAACGGTTCAATTAAGTTCGCAGCAACTTCGGGTTGATTGCCTTGAATGACATCGAGCAATATTTGTATGGCTTGTGTCGCCAAGTTTGCGAAGGGCTGGCGAATGGTGGTTAGCGCCGGAATGTGATAGGCCGATACCTCAATGTCATCTAACCCGATGACCGAAATATCTTCCGGCACCCGTAATCCCACTTCATAAATCGCTTGAATAGCGCCGATTGCCATGCGATCATTGGCGGCAAAAACAGCAGTCGGCAGTGGGGAGGATTGCAACATCTTTTTCATTGCTAGATAACCTTCTTCGCAATACCAATTACTTTCGCACACCCACTCCGGTTTCAGGCTCAGACCCTTTTCTTGTAAAACTGTCTCGAAGCCGCTCAGCCGTTCACGGGCTAAACGCAGTCGTAACGGGCCGCTGATATGGGCGAGGCGGGTATGACCGAGGCCGAGCAAATGCCGCGCGGCTAACTGACCCGCTTTTACGTTGTCCAGTGTCACCGATAATCCGGTGTAGCCTTCGGGAATACGGTCGATAGCGACGAAGGGAATTTGGGCATTTTCCAGAACGATACTGCTGTCCATACGATCTTCGGCAGAGACCAAAATTACGCCATCAAGCCCACGTTCGGCGGCAGCTTGAACGTATTTTTCTTCGCGAACGGGATCATCATGGGTGTTATGAACGGTTAGATAATAGCCATTGGTTTGGGCGCAATCCTCAGCAGTACTGGCTATTGTGGCAAAAGATGGGTTAGCGATGTCGGAGACGATTAAAGCTAAGGTGTGACTTTGGCCTGTACGTAAACTACGGGCTGTGCGGTCAGGCCGATAACCAAGCTGGTGAATGGCATCCATGACACGCTGACGGGTTTGGAGTGTTATTTCGGGCTTGTTATTGATGACGGCGGAAATCGTCTGGATGGACACGCCAACATTTTCAGCTACATCCCGCATGGTTGGGCGTTTTTGCTTGCGTGTCGGCATCAAAATTCACTCTCTAATTTCACAATAATTTTCACATGAACGTTCCCATGATCAATCACATGAACGTTCATGTCAAAGAATATGCCAAAAGTTAGATATTGTCAAATAGACTTTCTTTTCAGGTGAAATTATACAGTATGCAATGTATGTAGAGCTTAAAGGGATAACTTTCGATCGTAGGAAAGTGAATAAGAAGCAGCTAGATGCTCTCGTGGAGTACACCATATTGGCGGACTTGAATTAAGTTGTGTCAATCAGGAGTTAACACGACTTTACCGGTTGCTTCGCCATTCTCAAGATAGCGGTGCGCTTCTCCGGCCTCAGACAAGGGGAATGTCCGACTGATGATAGGACTGATCTTGCCTTCTGCCAGATAAGTAACCAGTTGGGTCAGGTCTTCACGATACTTATCCCGCAGATTTTCAGGGATCAAGCCCACAAAGCGCACTGATTTGCCGTTGGGCAGCAGCGCGAAAAAAATCATTTGTAAGGCCGATGGAAGCAACATCACATTCGGTTTATCCGCCATAGATTGAATACCCGTCAGCAGCAAACGTCCGCCTTTCCCCAATGCCCGGTAGGACCGTATCCAGTTGCTGCCACCAATCGGATCAATGACCAGATCAACTCCTCTCCTACCAGTCCATTCAGCAATGCGAGATACAAAATCCTCATGACGATAGTCAATCGGTGTCACATTCAAAGCGCGTACTTGCTCATGTTTATGTACTGAGGCCGTGCCATACATTTCCAATCCCGCCAATTGCCCGAGTTGTGCCAGCGCCGTTCCCACACCGCCGCTGACCCCATGCACAAGTAGGCGCTGTCCTGGCTGAACTCTACCCGCACGATGCAGCAGATACCAGGCGGTCCAGTAATTGACGACCAGCGCTACCG
>JACDGI010000141.1:5910-13202 GCA_013821665.1 Anaerolineae bacterium | reverse complement strand
GGACGTATATGACCAAGAGTCAAAAAGCCGAAGACCTTCAAATTAAACCGCTCGATGAAAATGCCACTGTACCGACTAATCCGACGCAGCGTCCAGATCCACGCGTAGCCGAGTTTCTTGAACGCCTGCGTACAAAGGCCGAAGCCTTGGATACCGAGCAGCGTGAAAATCATGTGACTGCCAAAGAGCCACGCCGCCGCCCGATAACCGAGCAAGCGGCCAATCCTGATTGGTATCAACCGCAGCCCGCCAAAAAAGCGGTACCGTCTGTTTCATTCGTCAAGCGCTTTGTAGGCGCACCGAGAAGCAAAGCTAAAACAGGTTAGACCTGTATTAACAACCCTTTCATGCGCGTGGTTCACTAAACGCCGTTGAATTATAATCAGCTTATCGCCAGCATGATGATATTTGAGTTACGCTGATCGATGCGGAGGCTGAGCATGAACGGGTTATCTGTATTTTAAATGGACGCACGTCTTAATGAGGCTTGCGTCCATTTTGTTTAGAGCCAAAGTTATCTGAAACCGATTTACCTGACATGAAATTTTTATGGGCAACCGCATGTTTTTCGAACTTCGCTAAACACACCGTAAGCACAATCCTTTCTTGGACGGAAACTATTTTCCGCCTTTTGTCTGATCTCCCCGGCTGAAAAATCCCTATAATTTGAGTTAGTTTGAAGCGATAACGGATCAATACAGGTTCTCTTATCGGCATCTTTAAATAATTTTGGGAGTTGGAAATGTCCTTCTTACACCGCCTCAGCCTCAGCATAATCGCTTTTCTTTTCATATCCGTTGCTGCTGTCAATGCTGCTGATTGCCCCGATATTGTTAAAACTGCCCTCAATGCTACCGATAGCGCGTGCAGCGCTGTTGGACGCAACCAAGCATGTTATGGCAACATCAGCCTAACTGCCGAACCACAAGCCGGTATAGTGGCCTTCAACTTCACCAAACCCGGCGATCTTGCCGACATCGTTGGTATGAAGCAGCTCGTCCTCAGCCCATTGGATGCCAAAGCGGATACGTGGGGCGTGGCGTTGATGAAAGTACAGGCCAACTTGCCGGATACATTGCCCGGTCAAAATGTGAGCTTTGTGCTGTTTGGCGATGTTCAGATTGATAATGCCGTCGGTGCTGCCGCCACTTTGGATGTGAGCGCCAAACAATCCGCCAATCTGCGCGAACAACCTTCAAAAACAGGCAAGGTTGTTTTCGCTTTGAAATCAGGTATGGCCCTCGTTGCTGATGGAATCTCGGATGATGGGGCGTGGTTGCGTGTACACTCGGCTGATTCAACGGTGCAAGGTTGGGTCTCCACCACTGTTTTGACGGTAACCGGCGATCTTAAAACGCTGGCAGTGGTCAAATCTGATGCGCCACGTTACAGCCCGATGCAAGCCTTTTACTTCAAATCCGGCTTGAATGATGCCCCTTGCAGCCAAGCACCGGACAGCGGCATCCTCATCCAAACCCCACAGGGTGCGGGCAAAATCTCTTTGAATGTTGATGGCGCGGATATTACGCTGGGTTCAACCGCTTATTTTCAGGCACAGGCGAGCGGCGAAATGACATTGAGCGTGGTCGAGGGGCAGGGAACCGTGACGGCAGGTGGCAAAACCGTGATCGTTCCGGCGGGTTCACGGGCGCGTGTTCCACTAGATGCAAACTTAACCGCCAACGGCACACCGGTCGGCCCCGAGCCATACGATGCCGCCTCGCTAGGTGCGCTCCCGCTTAAACTGGTGCCACAGACTATTGCCATTGCTCCAGCCTATGATCCAAATGCCGCCATCATACCGACTCCCGGCAAGTGGCTATTTTCGGTTAACAGTGTCACTGCCGGAAAAGGCTGCCCATCCGGTATGGAGCAGTTCATCACAGCGGCGATGTTCCCCAAAAATACCCTGACCATTCCCGATGGCCCATTCGATTTGAAACAAATCTTCGACTCATCTGGTAGCAGGATGCCCGCTTCTGCTGTCGTGACGCATCCTCAACCCAATGAATACGACGCTGATTTCAGCGACTCAGGTTCAAAAGTCCACTTTGTGTTGAATATCACCAGTCCGGGTGCCATTGGTGGAACGCTGTCAGTCGAAGGCCAAGGCTGCCAATTGAATCTAGATGTTTCGATGACTCTCTCGGCCTAATCCCCATCCGTCCATAGAATCAAACAGGGAGCCGATTGACTCCCTGTTCTTACTACTTAGTCAGACAAATTACTTGGCTTCTGGGTACTTCAGTTTTTCCCAGTCCGCCGCGCCGACGAACTTGGTCAGGTTACGACCATCAGCGGTCTTGCCCTTGATGGCATAGCGAGGGCCACTCTTCGTGTCCATCTTGACCTTAGTGATCTGCTTGTCGTCGATCTTGACCTTGGCGCGAGTCTTCACATCGTAGAATTCTACTTGGGCCATTTGAATCTCCTTTTGCCTTGTATATGCATACTGCATCCACGCTAAAGAGCATTTTATCATGCCTTAACAAACTATACTTGAGAATTCGGCTAATAGATAGTACTTCTGTGCTACTTGTACGAGAGAACGTAGGGGAAACGCAGGGAAAGTCCCTCAAAATGGCTTTACGGGAGCGCAAAACCTTAACCTATTTCATACTTTTACTAACCATTTCTTTAGATTTTCCAGCTAAAATGAGAATGTAAATTGCTGAAAATCACGAATTTAGGTACTCGAATTTCACACTTCCTACTGTTAGCACCTCTTTTCGTCACCGATCTCACTAATTGGAGTACCATCAAAACATGACTGTTAAAGAACAAATCTGGCATGAATACCGCGAATGGCGCGGTTATGGCTATAACACCGTGACGGGCGAATTGCGCGTCCTACCACAGCTTGCCAGCCCACAGCTCAACAACCAGCGCGACATCTTTGTCTTGCTGCCCGCTTCTTATCACAACAGTGAGCAGCGCTATCCGGTCATCTATATGCACGATGGTCAAAACCTGTTTGACCGTGCTTTAGGCTTTGCCGGTAATGAATGGGAAGTCGATGAAACCCTTGCCCATTTGGCGGATGAAAATCTCGAAGCGATTGTGGTCGGTATCCCCAACACCGATAAGCGCTTTCAGGAATACAACCCCTTCCCGCATGTTTGGGGTGGCACGGGTGACCAATATCTGGCCTTTATGGTCGATACGCTCAAACCGATTATTGACCGAGACTTCCGCACCCTGCCGGATCGTGAACATACCGGCACCATCGGCTCCTCATTAGGCGGCCTTATCAGCCTCTTTGCCTTCTTCCAGCGTCCAGATATTTTCGGCTTCGCTGGCGTGATGAGTCCCGCCGTCTGGATCGGTGGTGGCGCGATTTATCCGTACATGCAGCAGCAGCCCTTTGTCGAAGGCAAAATCTACCTCGATAATGGCACGCGTGAACAGAGCGCCCGCCGTATGAAGCAGGTTCTCATGGAAAAGGGCTACCGCCTCGGACACAATTTGTTGCATGTGGTCGAAACCGATGGCGAACATAACGAAGCCGCATGGGCGAGGCGTTTGCCCAATGCCTTACGCTTCCTGCTCAAATTCGATTAGGTTTGTAGGGCGCAAGGCGCTTGATATTCGATATTCAGAATTACATCTGTAGGGGAGCACCTGTGTGTGCTCCCGCCTGTCCAATCATCTACGATTTAACGATCATCAATTGACGCTTCAGTACGAAACCACGCTGAACTGTTGCAGCTGTAAATACTCAGGATTGACCGTCGATAATGGAAAGGTGCTGTTAGCAACCGGAGCGAGGCGCTTGCCGTTTTGCCAGTTGTAAACGGTTACGACCAGCGTGTTATTGATACCCGGTGAGCCAGCAGGCATCGTGAACGTCCGGTAATCTTCATAATATTTTCCGGGTTGCCACTGTGTGATTTGCTCCGGTGTGCCTTCGGCTTTGGCTGGCCCATCGTCTTGCGTGATCAGATTGCCGTTTTGATCAAACACGGCGAGGCTGATGCTGTAATCCATATCAGGCTTTTTCAGTGCCGACCACCACAATTTCACTTGAACCGTCTCGTTTTCCCTGAAAGTCGTCCGGTTATCGGCGATTTCAAACCCGTTCAGGGCGACTTCATCTCCGAATGCCACTCCTTGCCACAACGGCGGCCCTTCATATAATCGTAGCAGGAAGTTCCACGGACCAACGAAGACCGACTCCTTGCGTCCATCTTGGATTGCGGCTTTCAGTTTTTCGTCCTGCTTCCAGCCAGTCGTTGATAGATACCACACGCGTGAATGGCTGCCCGGTTCGGTTGCCCACGGCAGATAACCCTGCGGGAAAAACTGCGGTAAGAAATAATCCCACGCAATCGGCTCCCCGCACACGCAGTACGGATCTTTAATAATTACATCACCGGGGCGGATATTCTGCGCGAACCACGACAGCACCATCCGCATCGGGACAGCCTCGGTCTCAACCGCTCGAAACTGCAACCAATCTACGGGTAGATAACTTAACCCCAACAACAAAACAATCACCAACCATTGTACTTTTCGGGGTAAATAGAGTGTTGCCGCGCCGATCAGAACCACCAATCCCAGCGGAACCCACCACATATAACGCAGACTCAAGAACTCGCGGTTGGGCTTCACCACATAGACCATTGCCGGAATGCCAACCCAGATCAACAGCAGCAGTCCATAGCGCCAGTTCAGCCACCGCCGAAGCACATAAAACAGCACAATCAGCAGTGCCACACCCATCACCAGGGCGAGTGCTGTGCTTCCCCCGAACAGGCTGAATATTTTGACCATCTCTTTCGGGAAGGTGTCGGGAGGCTGCGGCATGGTATTCAGTCGTCCAAGCGCATTGCTGACGAACTGCGGCAGCGTCAGTGATGCGAAAATCAGTGTCAAAACGCCCACACCGATTAAACGCACGATCAAACGCGGGCGAATAATCATAATCAACAGGCATATATAGCCAATGTAAAGCAGTGCTGTGTAAGTGCTGTAAAAATTCAGTGCCAGCACCAGCGCCAATAGAATAGTTCGCTGCCAACTGTTCGGTTTCCTCAGCCAGCGTAATGTCAGCCATAACGCCAATGCGCCGAACATCAACACCATGCCGTAAGCCCGCACCTCGACCGATTCAAAAATCAGGTAAGCCATGCTGATTGCAGCCACCAGCGCCACCCATGCCGCCGTTCGCTTGCCGCTGGCTTTGGGCGCGATTTGTTCATAAAAGGCCAGTGTCGCGCGGTACGTAAACACCAGACTCAACAGCGCGAACTGAACCATAAGCACGCGCGAGGCTTCCAAGCTCGGCCCGACGATCTGCGTCCATACCCATGCGACGATGCTGAATAATGGCGGCCAGTCATACGGCACACGCGACATGGCTTGGCTGAAGCTGCCTTGCACATGCCACAATGACCAGATTTCATCCGGCCACTCGTATAAGCTGACGATATGCTCCATCCGCAGCCAGCCCGCGAACAGCAGTAATAAGGTCGCGCCACCCACCAAAAATAGCAGCGACGAGCTTGTACGGGACGAATTACGGGAGGGGATTATTACGGTCATATACCGTCACTTCAAAGGTATTGATAAAAATGAGGCGTAACAAACAAAGGAGAATAAGTAAAAAATATGGAGATTTTGTGGGAACCGGATTGGAGTGTAATAAATCTTCATGAGTATTTACTGAGTGCTTCAATCACAGGTTCAGTATTATAAACAGCAGAATAACATATTGTTAGATAAATAGTGCGCCGAATTGCTGTTTAAATGGTCATATTAAATAGGCCAACTGCCTATCTGGTTTTTAAGCCACACCGCACTTGAAACACCCTCAAATAACCATAAAATTGGACTCATAATTGCGCTTGACAAATCGGTGATTTATGCGTACACTAAAAAAAGTTTAGACAAGACTAAAAATCACGGACATACCTACAATGCAAAACGAACTCAAGCCGCCTCCGCCGCCCGCTGAAGGCTGGCGCTTAGAGCGCGGCGTACCCTCTTTACACGAAGTCCACGCCAGCATCGCCATTCCGAAGAACGCTGGTTTCTGGCGCACCTTGTTTGCTTTCGCTGGCCCCGGCATGATGGTTGCGGTTGGCTACATGGACCCCGGCAACTGGGCAACCGATTTGGCCGGTGGCGCACGTTTCGGTTATCTCTTACTATCGGTCATCCTCATATCAAACCTGATGGCGATGGTCTTACAGCATCTCTCCCTTAAGCTTGGCATCGTCACCGGACGCGATCTCGCCCAGGCTTGCCGTGACCACTACCCATATCCGGTCGTGATCTTCTTATGGATACTGTGCGAAATCGCCATCGCTGCCTGTGATCTGGCGGAAGTCATCGGTTCAGCCATCGCGCTCAACTTGCTCTTTGGTATACCAATCGTCGTCGGCACCTTGTTGACCTCCGCCGATGTCTTGATTGTCCTCTTCCTACAACATAAGGGTTATCGTTACATCGAAGCCTTGGTCGCGGGTTTAATCCTGTTGATCTTCGGTGCTTTCGCCTACGAACTCATCGTTTCGCATCCGTCGCTGTTCGGTATCGCCGTTGGCCTCATCCCGTCGCCGCAAATCATCTTTAACCCTTCGGCGCTGTATATCGCCATCGGTATCCTCGGTGCGACCGTCATGCCTCATAACTTGTACCTGCATTCCAGCATCGTACAAACCCGCGCCATCGAACAAACCGAAGCGGGCAAACGTCAGGCCATCAAATTTGCCACCATCGACTCGACTGGTTCGCTGCTCTTTGCTTTCTTTATCAACGCTGCTATTTTGATTGTCTCTGCCGCCACCTTCCACGGCACACAGTATGAATCAGTAGCCGATATTGGGGATGCCTATAAACTCCTCGCGCCAGTCTTGGGAGCAACGCTTGCCAGTACCATGTTCGCCATCGCGCTCTTGGCCTCTGGACAAAACGCCACCCTCACCGGAACGCTTGCCGGACAAATCGTCATGGAAGGCTTCCTTAATATTCACCTGCGTCCGTGGTTGCGCCGCCTCATCACCCGTTTGATTGCTATCGTTCCGGCCATCATCGTCGCCGCGATTTATGGTGAAAAGGGAACCGGACAACTGCTGATCTTGAGCCAAGTCGTCCTTTCGCTGCAACTTAGTTTCGCGGTTATCCCGCTGGTGCAGTTCACCAGTGAGAAGGCCAAGATGGGTATGTTTGTGAATCCCAGATGGATGAAAATTCTGGCATGGTCGGTCGCCATTTTGATCGCTGTCCTCAACATCTACTTGCTCATCCAAACCCTACATGGCGGTATCTAGCCTGCCCCATTAGCCGAT
>JACDGI010000141.1:0-5900 GCA_013821665.1 Anaerolineae bacterium | reverse complement strand
ATCTTTTGATGGGAGTGCGAATGGCACTCCCATTTTATTGTAAAATCCTCACTTCTCCATGTATCCCCTTTATGGGACGACACTTTTTGAAATGCTGATGAATAGCTCCCCAAATATCTGTCTTTACTCCCCTCGCCAAAGCATTGGAGAGGGGTTGGGGGTGAGGTTTCTTCGCTCAATCGCCAAAGCTGTCGTCTTGTGAAATGTATCACCTGAGGCGTTACACCCATGCGAACCGCCATTTGTCAGAGCATCATCAGCTTATTGTTCGGCTTATGCCTGATGCCTGTTCTCGCGCAGGATACCATCACCCTCAAACCCTATACCGATAAAACTTTAGGCTTAACCGGTATTGTCCCCGATAGTTGGAAAGATTTTGGCAATGGTCTTTACGAACGTGACCAATCACCATCCGACGTAACCGTTCTCTTACAACAAAGTATGGTGGTGTCAGCCGACAACGTCATGACCAATTTTTTGCCTCGCTTGGGCTTAACCACCGTACCAAAGAGTGTTGGTAGCTATCAATCTGCTGCCCTCAATTGGAGGCTCTATAAGGTGGATTTCAAAACACCAACCATCTCAATTTCTGTTGATTTTGCGCTCACTGAGGACAAAACAACGGGCAAAACCTATTTTGTCGCGTTCCAAACAAATTCAGATGAATATGATGCCCTGCACAAAGCTGTTTTTCTGCCTATGTTGCATGCACTTGCACCCTATACTGAACCTGTCACTCCTGACTCGACTTCCAATTTCCGCCACCTATTTTCGTGGATCTATAACATAGCGACCAATCTACTCTTTAATCGGCATTGTTCGCTAAGGACGCTTCTTCAAAACCCCACATCCTGCACAAATGCTTAATTCCTGATGCACCGTCATGGGTCTAAAATGCGTATAAGAAATAAGGAATGTAATCCTGTTTTACCTCCCTTTTGCTCTTTTACAAAGGAGTTCCCGTTCATGAAAAACCTTATTCGTCTGAGCGTGACCAGTTTGCTGATCATGCTTTTTGTGGTGCCCGTATTAGCGCAGGATACGATTACCCTTAACCCTTATACCGATAAAACCTTCGGCTTTACCGGCGTCGTTCCCGATGGCTGGAAAGATGTGGGCAACGGCCTTTACCGCCGCCAGAAATCTGCGACTGATATCACTCTGTTTGCTCAACAAAGTGTGCCTTTAGCTGCCGATAAAGTGATGACCGCCATGCTGCCACAGTTGGGTTTAACCACCGCGCCCGATAGTGTCGGCACTTACAAATCCGCCGCCCTCGATTGGACGCTTTATAAAGTGGATGTCAAAGCGCCCGCCGCCACAATTTCGGTTGATTTTGCCCTCGCCGAAGACAAGACAACCGGACGCACCTATATCGTCTTCCTGCAAACCACCTCGGACGAATATGACGCGCTGCACAAAACCGTTTTCCAACCAGCCTTGGATGCGCTTGCGCCCTACGTCGAACCCGAATCTACCGACACGCCTTATACGCAGGAAGATGTCACCTTAAAAAATGGTGATGTGACACTCGCTGGCACCTTGACTCTGCCTGAAGGTGACGGCCCATTTCCGGCTATCGTCTTGGTAACCGGTAGCGGCGCACAGGATCGTGATGAAACCATCGGCGCGATGAAGCCTTTCCGTCTGATTGCGGATGGACTGACTCGTGCAGGTGTCGCCGTTCTGCGTTGGGATGATCGTGGTGTCGGTAAATCCACGGGTGATTTCGACAAAGCCATTACCTCCGATTTCGCCTCGGATGCCACCGCCGCCATCAACTTTTTGCTGACTCGTGATGACATCGACCATGACAAAATTGGCTTGCTTGGTCACAGCGAAGGAGGTGATGTTGCTGCCATGCTCGGTGCCAGTGACAAGAACTTGGCCTTTATCGTCTCGATGGCTGGCCCCGCTGTGAATGGCGCGGATATTTTGCTGCAACAGAACAAGCGCATCCTAGAGGCTGAAAATTCGTCTGCCGATACCATCAAAGCCCAGCTTGAGTTTCTGCCTAAACTTTTCGAGAAAATTCAGGCCAAAGATGCTGACGGCATTCGCCAGCTCACCCACGACACCGTTTTGGCACAAATCAAGAATTTGCCAGCCGACCAGTTGAAAGAAATTGGCGACCCCGAAACGTATGCCACCAAACAGGCCGATAGTGCCCCCACCACCTATAACACCGATTGGTGGCGCTTCTTCCTGACTTATGACCCCGGTGCGGATTGGGCCAAAACCACCATTCCGGTGCTGGCGATTTATGGCACGCTTGATGTTCAGGTCGATGCCGACCAGAACGCACCCGCCTTCGAAGCCGCCATGAAAAAAGCGGGCAATACCGGCTATCAACTGACCATTCTGCCCAAGGCTAATCATCTGATGCAGGCCGCCACCACCGGCAGCCCCACCGAATACGCCACCTTGCCGCAGGACTTCACCCCCGACTTCCTGCTCACCATCATCGACTGGCTGACCAAGCAGGGCATCATCAAACCCTCTGCCTAATTGCCATCTGTATTGACTCCCTCCCTCGCGTGCGGTCGACCTGCGACTGAGCGCAGCGCAAGGTAGCAGGGAGAGCTGGGGTAGGGGTTTCCAGTTTCGTTTAGCTTTCCTTACAATCACGTTGACGTAGGGGCGCAGCACTGCTGCGCCCTTGTCTTAAAGCCCTCCCTGTTACTACAGGGTTTGGGTGAGGTGCGCTTGTAAAACCGACTCGCCGCCTAATTTTTGAACCTGCTTCTCTCCCTTCCCCTGTTACTATGGGGTTAGGGGTAGCCTCCCCATACCATTTATATCCAATTAATCTACAAGCTGCTTGCACAAGTAGCTTGTACTTCTTATACTGATTATCATGATGAACGATAAGAACGAACAAGATTCCCGCTCAATCCGTTTAGCCATCGTGATCAAACGATTGCGTACCAGCTTGCAGGAAGCAGCCCTTGCTGGCGCAACCGGTTTATCGCTCTCGCAAGTGTTGATTCTTCGGCGGTTGCGTGTTGAAGGCTCCTTAACGGCGGCCTCACTGGCAGCCGCTGAACATGTCAGCCATCAAGCCATCACGCAGAACCTCAGCGAATTGAAACGCGCTGGACTGGTCGAAACCACCCCCGACCCCGACGATGGACGCAAGAAGCTCATCAGCGTAACCGCCGACGGAAAAAACGTATCCGAATCCGTCCATGCCTCGCGCAACGCTTGGTTAGCCCACGCCATCGAGTCCACTGTCGAAGATAGCGAACTACCTGCGCTCGACAAAGCAATCGAACTTTTAGAACGTTTGGCTGCTGTCAGTAATTCAGGGAAAATTCGATGAAAGACACCGTTGATAACCTCGCCGCTCACAGCATAAGCAGTCGCTTCAATCAGACCGTCAAGCACACATTTCTTTCGCTCAGAAATCGCAACTTCCGCCTCTTTTTCATCGGCCAGATGATCTCGAATACCGGCAACTGGCTAACGAATATCGCCCTCACGCTGCTCGTACTCAATTTAACGCATAGTGGATTAGCGGTCGGTCTGCTGGCTGCTTTTCAGTATGGCCCAATTCTGTTTCTATCTGCTTGGGCAGGCGCGATTGCCGATGATATGGATAAGCGGAAACTGCTGCTCGTAACCCAGACTCTGGAGATGGGACAATCGATAGCGCTTGCCATTATTGCCTTCACACCCAATCCGTCCATCCCTGCGCTCTTTGTGGTTGCCATGGCGGGTGGCGTTTTTCTGGCGTTCGATAATCCACTACGACGTTCTTTTGTGAGCGAAATGGTTCGCCCTGAAGATCTTCCAAACGCGGTCGTGCTCTACAGTACCATCGTGAATGTCTCCCGCGCCATCGGCCCTGCACTCGCTGGATTTTTAGTGGTGACACTCGGATATGGCTGGGCCTTCACGCTCGATGCAGGTTCTTATATCGCGGTGATTATCTGCTTAATTATGATGCGTCCTGCCGAACTTTTTAAGGAACCGCATAAACCCCATGCCAAAGGTGCCGTGCGCGAAGGCTTACGCTATATCATGTCCGTTCCAACATTGTGGATTAGTTTTGTCATGTTGGCGCTTATTGGCACCTTATCCTACAACTTCAGCGTCACCTTACCGCTTTTTGTGACTCACGGCTTGCACGGTTCCGACGGTGACTTCACTTTCCTGTATACGATCTTTAGCGTCGGGGCTGTGGTAGCCTCACTCGTTGTCGCAAATCGGGGGTTTGTGCAGATGCGGCATATCCTTTATGGGGCTGCGGCGCTTGGGATTACCATGCTCATTCTTGCCGCTGCACCAAATGTTGGAATTGCGTTGCCGTTGATGTTTTTGGTGGGCGTGGCCAGCATCCTCTATATGACTGCTACCACCACCTTGGCACAGGTCGAGAGCAAGCGCGAAATGCACGGACGGGTCCTCGCGCTGCAAACCGTACTGTTGATTGGGCCGACTGCTATCGGTGGTCCCATTTTAGGCTGGATTTCGGATACATTAGGGGCACAGGCACCGATGATTATTGGCGGGATTGTATGCCTGTTAGCCGCCGCTTGGGGCTATTATGCCACCCATCGCACGACCAAACCGCATCAACTTGATCCTGTCAAAATCGAATAAGGCTTTTTGCGCAGGATTTCACACCCAGCATCATCGATTGACTTACTAGGCCGAGCCTTAAACGACGAAACCACTCTTTCTCTAGTTACTATTTAGGTGACGACACTTTTGAATGGTTATATTTTCTCCCTCAGATTTGCTTTTACTCCCCTCTGCCATGAAATGGAGAGGGGGCGAGGGTGAGGATTTGAGCGAGAACCCGCAAAACTGTCGTCTTGTGAACCTTTTACTACGGGGGAGGGTGGCCCTATTATTTCCGTAGGTATATCGCAGGTCATGCCTCAAATGGACTTGTGCTATTCTGGTATCAAATAATATCGAGACACGGAGCAATCGCCCATGACTCGTATCGCTGCCATCTTACTTGTCCTGCTTACACTCTGCACCAATCATCCCCTTGAAGCCCAAACCGACTCCGCGCCGCCTTATCTCTATTACTATTCACAGTTGTTGGGTGGCCTCATCATCGAACGCGCCGATGGCACCGACAGTCGTCAAATCGCTGCCGATGTCATCCCACCCAATCTATCTGGACTTGCTGGCCCCGGTTGGTCGCCCTCCGGCAAATACTTCGCAGCCTATCCCTACGGTAGCCGTAGCAACACACCCTATCTGATTGACCTAAAAGGTCAACCGATAGCCACTTGGCTGGATCAAGTGTCGAGGAGCATGATGGAATGGTCGCCTACTCGTGAAGATATTCTGATGGTCATCGGTGACTTTAACAAAGCCTATAAACAAAATAATCTAGGCTCGTTTATCTGGTTAATTGATGCCGAACATGATCGGGTATTAGCCGAATTTGGCATGAATATGACAGTACTGGCCTATTCTATGAGCGACATCACTTGGGATACCGCCCATCAACAAATCGTGTTTTATCTGGCATCCGATATTTATAATGTTGACGACCATTTCCGCGTAACCATGCACTTTGACGGCACAACCTTACGCGAACCTGTTCCCGCCAAAGACTTTGTACCGATGTATAAAAGCATGGATATGACCTCCAATCCAGATATTCAAACAGGTGATAATATTTCGCCCAGCGGAAATTACAAAGCGCATGGCATTCATCCAGCTCAATTGACTGACAATCGAACCGGTCACACCATCGACTTACCGCTTCATACACAGGCCACAATCTGCCGCGATTATAGTTGGAACCAGAACGAAGACTATATGATTACCTTGGACGGAAACTTGGTCGCAGGTGGTGGCTGTGGCTCGGCTGTTATCGGTGTTACCAATCCCAAAGGAACATTCTGGCGCGAACTCGGTGGATGCTCTTGGGA
>JACDGI010000924.1 GCA_013821665.1 Anaerolineae bacterium | reverse complement strand
GAGTGGAATGGCAACCAGAACTGCATGTTAGTGGTTGGCTCAACCGTTCCCCCTGAACTTCAGGAAGCACGGCAGTTGGCAGGTTCGATGCCGCTGCTGGTGCCGTCGGTCGGTACACAGGGCGGGACGCTCAAAAAAGTCGTGGAATGTGGTGTCACGCCCGATGGCAAAGGCTTGCTCATTAACTCCTCGCGTAGTGTCATCTTCTCGGATAATCCTAATGGCGCGGTCAAGCGGCTGCGAGATGAAATCAACCAATATCGCCCCAAAGTTGAAAGTTAATTCAATGGCTAATCAAAGTTTTTTCGTAACCGGCGCACTGGGTTGTATCGGGGCATGGGTCGTCCGCAATCTCGTTCGCGAAGGTATAAATGTGACCGTGTTTGATCTCGGCACAGATCCCCATCGTTTGCGCTTGATCCTGACCGCCGACGAATTGGCGCGTGTACGTTTTGTCGCGGGCGATGTGACCGATCTTCCCCTTGTCGAAAGTTCGATGCGCGCAGTCGGAACCACTCACATCGTTCATTTAGCAGGTTTGCAGGTTCCTTTTTGCAAAGCCGATCCGTCACTTGGAGCTCGCGTGAATGTGGTGGGCACAGTCAATATTTTTGAGTCTGCCAAGCGCCTTGATATTAAACAGCTCAGTTATGCCAGCAGTATCGCGGTTTATGGCCTCAGCGAAGAATATCCTGAACCGGTTCTTTCCCATGATGCCGTCACCAAGCCGCGTAGCCATTACGGGGTTTATAAACAGGCCAACGAAGGCACTGCCCGCATTTATTCGTTTGATGATGGCGTGTCGAGCATCGGCTTGCGCCCTTATATCGTCTATGGGCCGGGGCGCGATCAAGGTATGACCTCCTTACCAACTAAAGCTATGATGGCTGCCGCGATGGGCAAAAGTTATCACATTCCGTTTGGTGGGCGTTCGGCTTATCAATATGCCGATGATGTAGCGCGTATTTTCATTCAGGCCGCCCGTGCTGACTTTCAAGGTGCAGATGTCTTTAATCTCCGCAGTAGTGTCGCCCGCATGTCTGAAATTGTCGCTGCCATTGAAGCCGCTGAACCGGATAGCAAAGGCCAAATCACCTTTGATGATAAACCTCTACCTTTCCCCGAAGACATGGACGACTCATCTTTGGTATCAGTCTTAGGTACGCTACCTCATACACCATTGGACGAAGGTGTCGCCCAAACGATCAGCATCTTCAAGCAGGCGCTTAAGGATGGACGTTTAACGTCAGATTCATTGAAATAATCAGTTGTGTCTGCTTGAGACAATATTAAACACTGGTTATAATCTCGCTGCCAAGGTGTTTTGTTCTTTCGAGAAAAGGGGAAAATATGCGTAAGTTTTTGATATTGGTTTTGGCACTCGGAGCCGTCATGCTTTTGGGTGTTCATGCCGCAGTTGCTCAAGGAACGATGAAAACTGAAGTGGGCGATGGTGAAGGCGAACTCGACATCGTTGCGTGGGTGGGTTATGTCGAACGGGGCGATAATGACAAGAACTACGACTGGGTCACTGGTTTTGAAAAAGATTCCGGTTGTAAGGTCAATGTCAAAGTGGCCGCCACTTCTGACGAAATGGTCTCCTTGATGAACGAAGGCGTGTTCGATTTGGTTACCGCCTCAGGCGATGCCAGCCTGCGTTTGGTCTATGGTGATCGCGTCCAACCTATCAACCTTGACCTCATCCCAAGTTGGAAGAATGTTGACCCACGTTTGCAAAATGCACCTTGGTACACCGTCGACAAAGATGGCGATGGCACACCTGAACACTATGGCGTTCCCTACCAGTGGGGGCCGAATGTCCTCATGTATAACACCAATGCTTTCAAAGAAGCGCCCAAGAGTTGGGATGTTGTCTTCACCGAGCAAACCCTCGCAGACGGCAAGTCCAACAAGGGACGTGTGCAGGCTTACGATGGCCCGATTTACATTGCCGACGCCGCTTTGTATCTCATGAGCAAGCAGCCAGATTTGGGCATCAAAGACCCCTATGAACTTGACCAGAAACAATTTGATGCGGTGATTGATCTGCTGCGTACTCAGCGTGGACTTGTTGCCCGTTATTGGCACGATGCCACCGCACAGGTAACGGACTTCACCAGCGAAGGCATTGTCGCTTCTGGTTCATGGCCTTATCAGGTCAACGTCCTCCAAGCTGATAAGCAGCCGATTGCCAGTACCATCCCTGAAGAAGGCGCGACAGGCTGGGCGGATACCACTATGATGCACATTAACGCCCCGCATCCCAACTGCGCTTACAAGTGGCTTGAGCATTCGCTGGATCCCAAACTGCAAGGTGATCTGGCTTCGTGGTTTGGTTCGGTGCCAGCCGTTCCAGCCGCTTGCAAGGGCAATGAATTGCTTACTGACACAGGCTGCTCCACCAACGGCTTTGATAACTTCGACAAAATCAAGTTCTGGAAGACCCCCGTCGCCGCTTGCGGTGATGATCGTGGTGATGTCTGCATTCCCTACTATGAATGGGCGACCAGCTATATCGCAGTGATCGGCGGGCGCTGACCCGTTTCGTAGACATCGGTTTTTGTGATTATTCTGCAAAGGACGCTGGCGTTCACGGTAGGGCGCAGCGTCCTTTCATAAATGAAACCTTTTGCGAGGATGACTATGGCTTATAAACTCTGGATTGATGGTCGCTGGACAGATAGCAAGGGCGGCCAGATGATGGCGATTGAAAACCCCGCCACCAATGAAAAATTAGATGATG
>JACDGI010000140.1 GCA_013821665.1 Anaerolineae bacterium | reverse complement strand
ATCCAGCACCGGGCCTTCGCATAAGAGCTTACCGGCGTGCAAAACCGTCACAGTCGTCGCGAACTGACGCACGAAAACCATATCATGTTCGACCACCAGAATCGAACGGTTTTGACCGATTTTTTGCAGCAGTTCACCGGTACGATCCCGTTCCCCGCGTGACATCCCCGCGACCGGCTCATCCAGCAGCATCAGCTTCGGTTCTTGGATCAAGATCATCCCAATTTCCAGCCACTGCTTTTGCCCGTGTGACAGTGTACCCGCCCGTTTATTCGCGTCAGTATGGAGGCCAATCAGCATTAAGACTTCTTGGATTTTGTCTTTTTGGTCACTTGGAAGGGTTTGCAGTAACCGTCCTGTTGCCGAGCGGAAACCAATAGCGGCTTCCAGATTTTGGAATACGCTCAAGCTGGAAAAGATCGAAGGGGTTTGGAACTTGCGCCCGATGCCGTAGTGAACGCGGTTTTGTTCCGGCACGCGGTTGACGTTGGCATGTTTATCGAAAGCGACTTTGCCAGAGGTAGGGCGTGTTTTGCCGGTGATAATGTCGAGCAGGGTGGTTTTCCCCGCGCCGTTAGGGCCAATCAGAAAGCGAAGTTCACCGTAATTGATCGAGAAATCGAGGCCGTCCAGCACTTTGAAGCCATCAAAGCTAACCGTTACCCCTTGTACATCCAAAATTTTGTTGCTCATATTTTTATCCTTCTACTTTGCGTTTACGATTGCCTCATCCATTTCGAGGTTGGTTTGTGAATCAGTTTCAGCCGGGTCGGCAGATTTTTTAGGCGTACCGCTAATGCGTCGCCAGAGTTTTTGCATGGCACCGATTAATCCATCAGGGAAAATCAGGACGACACCGATGAAAAGCGCCCCCATAAACAACTGCCAGATGTCGGGATATTTGCTGCTGATGTTACTTTTGCCGGTGTTGACCAAAATCGCACCGAGAATCGCGCCCACGAGGGTTCCGCGTCCGCCCACCGCCACCCAGATCACTATTTCGATGGACGCTACAATATCAAGTTGTGCGGGTGAAATAATGCCGACCTGTGGTACGTACAACGCACCGGCAATACCAGCGATACCTGCTGATATGGTGAACACGAGAGTTTTGATGAGAACCGGATTGTAGCCCATGAAGCGCAGTCGATTTTCGTCGTCACGCAAGGCCACCAGCAGCCGTCCAAAGCGGGATCGCACCAGAAATTGACAGCCAATAAAGACTAGCCCTAACACCACCACAGTCACAAGATACAGGTCTAATTTGGTCGAAGGCGAGGCTAACTTCAGACCGAAAATGGTCTTCATCTCGGTGATGCCGTTGGTGCCGTTAATCAACTGCTGCTGCCCGACCAATAGCAGGGCTACGATAGAAGTGAGTGCCTGGGTGATGATTGAAAAGTAAACACCCTGAACACGGCTGCGGAAAATCATATAGCCCAATAGAGCAGCCAGAATCATGGGTACAACCATAGCCAGTATTATCGCGATTACCGGTGAGTGAAAAGGTTGCCATAACCACGGCAGCTCGGTTACGCCATACAGACCCATAAAGTCGGGTAGATTTTTACCCACGCTTTCCAAATTGAGGTACATGGCAAAGCAGTACGCGCCGATTCCGAAGAAAAGACCTTGACCAAGACTGAGCATCCCGCCGTAACCCCAGATGAGATCGAGGCCAAGGGCCACGATGGCATACGTCAGGAAGCGCCCTAGCAGGTTGATCTGAAAGGTGGATAACGTTTGCGGCAGTACAAACAAGAAGACAATCGCGCAGACGACAAATAGTGTCCCTTGCAGAATAGGGTTCGCTCGACTAATTTTCAACATAAACGAATGTCCTTGTTAAGTACGACCGCGCAGCGCGACTAAACCATTAGGCTTCCACTGTAAGAAGGCGATGATGATGACGAAGACCAGCACTTTGCCCAACGTGGCGGTGGTACTTCTTTCGAGGAATGAATTAAAGACACCGATTACGACAGCCGCGAGAACGGTACCCGGCAAACTGCCCACACCGCCGAGGACGACGACCATGAAGGCATCCACGATGTAACCTGTGCCCAACTGCGGACCGATTTGACCGAGCAAGGTTAAAGCCGAACCAGCGACACCGGCTAATCCCGCACCCAGCGCGAAGGTATAAGCATCGACACGCCGCGTGGTCACACCGAGGCTGGCCGCCATTTCGCGATTTTGCATGGTGGCACGGGTACGCCGACCCGCCGGAGAATGGTAAAGGTAAAAGTAAATTCCGATGATACAAACGATGACTAAGCCGATTATGAATAAGCGTTTATAAGGAAATTCTAAACCTGCGGCGACCTTAAGGCTGCCGTTGAGCCATTCAGGCGCGACAACCGGTAAGTTACGCGCGTCGTAGCTGCGGGCAAGTTGTTGCAGTACCAGACCCACACCCCATGTTGCCAGCAGGGTATCCGTAACACGTCCGTACAGATGCCGAATGAGGAAACGTTCAAGTAAGATGCCTAAAAGTCCGGTAATAAAAAAGGCCGCGACAATCGAGAGTAAAAAATAACCACCCTGTTTGGGCGCATCCGGGCCACCTAATTGCACAGCTATATACTGCTGGAAAAAATAAGTCACATAGGCACCGACCATGATGAACTCACCATGCGCCATATTGATAACTTTCATCAGGCCGAAGGAGAAGGCTAAGCCCAAAGCTGCCAGCAGCAAGATCGACCCGATGCTCAATCCGTTAAATAGCTGTACCAGTACGCTTTCCACATTAAACTCACTTTCAAATCTATTGTCTGGTGAAATGCCACAGGGACGCACATGAGCGTCCCTGCAACCGTGCAATTTAGAATATCTGTCCAGACGAAATACAGACTAGAGCGTCAACCTGATGCGGTAGCTTCAGGCGTGGCCTCCATTGATCCATCTGGTGTTGCTTCTAAAGGGCAACCAGCATCTGGCTTGGGCAAAGCAGAAGCCCAGCTATAGCTGCACAGATACGGATCAGGCTTGACGGGGCCGTCGGTGGCCGAGATGGTGTCGATCAGGCCATCGGCACGGATCTTGCCGATACGAACGATCTTGTAGGTGTGTTGTGTCGGGCCATCAATGGTGACGGTGCCTTCTGGTGCGGCGAAGGTGATGCCACCAGCGGCTGCACGAACAGCGTCGACATCGGTGGTGCCAGCCTTCTCGACGGCGGCCTTCCACAGGTAAACACCGAAGTAACCGGCTTCCATCGGGTCACTCGTGACGCGATCTTCACCGTACTTGGCCTTGAAGGCCTTCACGAAGGTGGTGTTTTCTGGAGTGTCTACGGTTTCGTAGTAGTTCCAAGCGACCAATTGACCAACGACGTTATCCACACCGATACCCTTAACTTCTTCTTCAGCAATGCTGACCGAGAGGGTTGGCAGTGTGTCGGCGGTGTAACCAGCATCCTTATATTGCTTGAAGAAAGCAACGTTGCTGTCACCGTTCAAGGAGTTGAAAATGATGTCAGGTGCAGCGGCCTTGATTTTGTCGAGGATGGTGCTGAACTCGGTTCCGCCCAGAGGAACGTATTCTTCACCAACAGTTTCCACACCGGCATCGGCCAGTTGTGCCTTGATGATGGTGTTGGCGGTACGTGGGAAAACATAGTCAGAGCCGAGCAGGAAGAACTTCTTCTTGCCTTGTTTCAGCAGATATTCAACTGCGGGAACAATTTGTTGGTTGGTGGTGGCACCGGTGTAGAAAATGTTTGGTGACTCTTCCAAACCTTCGTATTGAACCGGGTAGAACAGTAAGCCATTGTTTTCTTCAAACACGGGCTTAACCGCTTTACGGCTGGCGCTCGTCCAGCAGCCAAACACGACGGCTACTTTGTCTTCCAACAAGAGTTTACCGGCTTTTTCGGCGAAGGTCGGCCAGTCGCTGGCACCGTCTTCGACAATCGGCTCAATTTGCTTGCCCAGAACCCCTCCGGCAGCATTGATCTCGTCGATTGCCATCAATTCGGAGTCGCGGACAGTGACTTCGCTGATGGACATGGTGCCGCTCAGTGAATGCAGCAGACCTACTTTAATCGTATCCTGTGCCTTCACTGCAAAGGCTGATGAAATAATCGCTAACATGCTGACGAGGAATCCTACCCTCATCAACCGAACCAGACTACGCCCTTTAACAAACTTTCGCATCGTTTCCTCCGAAGTGTTGTGTGAACCTTCGAATGATTAGACTTTGTTTAATATTTGGTGAATGCGTACAAATATGCCGAATTTTGACGGAAAATTTTGTGAATAACTTCTCATTCTATTTAAGGCTCGCGCAGCAACCTTTATGGAATGAGGTTTATGAAGGAAAGGAATATGTGTTTTTGCACATTGCACAACTATTAAGGATAATTTGCCGAAGATTTAACAGGGGATTTGGATGAAGATGTGAAATTGTTATTTTCAGTTGGTGACCAATCTCGCTTTACAGGCCTAATCCCATTATGTAAGGATTGCTCATTGGCGGCTTTGTACCAAATTGCATATGAGTGACTCTGTGAAAAGTTGGTCAGAATGGCTAATGTTAGTTGTTTGTAGGATCAAATCAAGTACAGTGATACCATGACAAAAAACGTTGACGAAAATGATGATTTGATGGGACTCCGGCTGCTGCAATTAGCCGACAGCGCGATACCCATTGGAGCGGCAGCACATTCCTTTGGCTTAGAAACCCTGATCGAAGACGGAACGATTACCGTACCGTTGCTGTCTGCCTTTCTGATTGATTATCTGCGCGAAACCGGAATGCTGGAAGTATCCTACTGCCTGACAGCGCATACTTCTGCTTCGGAAGAAGATTTTGTGGAAAAGTGGCTGACACTCAATATGCGCTTGGATGCGCTCAAAACCGCTCGTGAAAGTCGCGCAGCCAGCACCTCACTTGGTCGGCGCTTTGTGCAGTTGGCAGTTGATCTTGAAGATCACCCCCGTTTGCGGGAAGCGATACAGGTTGCAAAGGCTGAGGGCGTAGGTATTCACCAATGTGCAGCCTTTGGATTAGTCAGTGGCGTTTTGGGAGTCGATGCGCGGCGTACCGGATTAGCTTATCTCAACCAGAACATCACCGGCTTGGTATCGGCTTGCCAGCGTCTGATGCCGTTGGGACAAACCGCAGCCAGCCAACTCTTATGGGCACTCAAGCCAGTTATGATTGAGGTCATCAACCAGTATAAGGAAGGTACTCACGCGGTAGCCTTTACGCCAATGGTTGATATAGCCTCGCTGCGCCATCCTGCGCTTAACACACGGTTGTTTATCAGTTGAAGTACCGCGTTGAAGGGCGTTTAAGCCTCAAATTTGAAATCGAGCCGACGACTCGGCAGACTATTATGCGGGTACTCGATACTCAACCGCCTTTAAAAGTGGTTCGGGCATTTGAGGCGGATTATGGGGCGGCGTTGGTTCATCTGCATAATGTGTCCGGTGGCGTACTCGGTGGTGATCATCTGATTTTGAAAGCGCATATTGGCGAAGGCGCGCGCGCGCAGATTACGACCACCAGTGCGACACGAATCTATCGCAACCGTGTGGATATGCCAGCGTCTTACCAACTGAATGAACTCTCAGTGGCCGAGAATGGGCTGCTGGAACTGCTGCCCGATCCACTGATTCCGTTTGCCTACTCAGCTTATCAACAACGAACGAGTATCAAACTGGCCGAGGGCGCGGGTTTGTTCTGGTGGGAGACGGTCGCACCGGGGCGTGAGGCACGTAACGAGTGTTTTGATTACGATCTGTTGGGTTTGGAAGTCGATATTCAAGCCAAGGGTAGGCCAATTGCGCTGGAATACGCGCGTTTAGAGCCGAAACTGCGTCCGTTATCATCAGCGGCTCGGTTAGATGCCTATCGCTATTTCTCGACGTTTTACATCTGTAAGGTCGGCTTACCTGCCGCGCAGTGGACAGCATTAGAAGCCGAACTCGGTGAACTCGCAGGAATGATGACCCGCGCCAACGAAATCTTGTGGGGTGTCAGTACACTGGTACGGGATGGGTTAGTGGTGCGTGGTGTCAGTTGTGAGGGGCGCAGCTTGAGCAGCGGATTGCTGGCATTCTGGCGGGCGGCAAAACTCGCGCTGTACGGGCAAATCGCGACCCCGCCGCGCAAAGTGTACTAAAGAAGATGCGGAAAAATCATGAAGATTGTCTGATGCTTAAACGTCGTAAAACAGGCACATTCTGAGTGAATATTCGGAACCCCTACCCTAGCCCTCCCCCGTAAACGAGGGAGGGAACCAAATGAATACAGGTAATTTCTCAACTGGTTTGGTTGCATAGAACTGCTTGAGAAGATATTGGTTTGATTAACGGAATTTATTGAGGAGCGGAGACTTTGCATTTAACTCCACGCGAACAAGAAAAGTTACTGATTTTCGTGGCGGCTGAACTGGCACGGAAACGTCAAGCACGCGGCTTGAAGCTGAATTATCCCGAAGCGATTGCCATTATTAGCGCCGATGTAATGGAAGCGGCGCGTGATGGTCGCAGCGTGGCCGACGTGATGGTGTGGGGGACAACCATTCTCAAACGGGCGGATGTGATGGATGGCATCGCCGAGATGATCCACGATGTGCAGGTCGAGGCGACTTTCCCCGATGGAACCAAACTGGTGACAATCCACGACCCAATTCAATAAGATTTTTTACCGCAGAGACGCGGAGATAAGGCAGAGAAAATCAAATGAAACCGGGTGAGTATTTCTTAGAAGAAGGCAGTATCACACTCAATGATGGGCGGGATACGGCTGCGGTTCTGGTGAGCAATACCGGCGACCGACCGATACAGGTGGGCAGCCACTATCATTTTTTCGAGGTCAACCGTGCGCTGGATTTTGATCGGGCGGCGGCTTACGGAATGCGCCTGGATATCGCAGCAGGAACGGCAGTGCGTTTTGAGCCGGGCGAACAGAAAGAAGTGAATTTGGTGGCGTTCGCTGGCTCACGGATCGTTCATGGTCACAACGGTTGGGTGAACGGTGCGCTGGATGATGCGTCGGTGCGCGAACAGGCTTTAGCGAAAGCTGGAAAGTAAAGAATATGTCATTACAACTTCCACGCCGCACATATGCTGATCTTTACGGGCCGACGACTGGCGACCGGATTCGGCTGGCGGATACTGAACTGATTATCGAGATTGAAAAAGATTTCACGGTTTATGGTGATGAAATTACCTTTGGTGGTGGCAAAGTTATCCGCGACGGTATGGGCCAAAGCAGCACCGCTACCCGTGACGGCGCGAATGGGGCGCTTGATCTGGTGATTACCAACGCCATCATCATCGACCATTGGGGCATCGTCAAAGGCGACATCGGCATTAAAGATGGTCGCATTGTCAAAGTCGGTAAGGCCGGTAATCCCGATACGATGGCGGGTGTTGATCCGCAGTTGGTGGTGGGTGCTGGCACCGAAGTGATCGCTGGTGAACATTTGATTGTGACGGCAGGTGGCATCGACAGTCATATTCACTTTATCGCGCCACAGCAGGTGTATGAGGCCATTTCCAACGGCATTACGACCATGATTGGCGGTGGAACAGGACCCGCAACCGGAACCAACGCGACGACCTGTACGCCGGGGGCGTGGAATCTGGCACGGATGTTGCAAGCAGCGGACGCGTGGCCGATTAACTTTGGCTTTTTGGGCAAAGGCAATGCCTCGGCTGGTGAACCTCTGAGCGAACAACTGTTAGCGGGTGCTTGCGGCCTGAAACTCCACGAAGATTGGGGAACCACACCAGCCGCAATTGATGCCTGTTTGAAAGTGGCCGACGAGTACGATGTGCAGGTGGCTATCCACACGGATACCATCAACGAAGCCGGTTTTGTCGAAGATACGATTGCGGCGATTGGGAACCGTGTCATTCATACCTATCACACCGAGGGCGCGGGCGGCGGTCATGCGCCGGATATTATCCGTATCGCGGGTTACCCGAATATTCTGCCATCATCGACCAACCCGACGCGGCCTTATACGGTGAATACGATTGCCGAGCATTTGGATATGTTGATGGTGTGCCATCATTTGAATGGGCAGGTGCCGGAAGACGTGGCCTTTGCGGAAAGCCGCATCCGACCGGAGACGATTGCGGCAGAAGACATCCTGCATGATATGGGCGTGTTCAGTATGATTTCCAGCGACTCGCAAGCGATGGGGCGTGTGGGTGAAGTGGTGACACGGACGTGGCAAACCGCCCACAAAATGAAGGTGCAGCGAGGTTCGCTACCACAGGATACATCGCGAAATGATAACTTCCGAGTGAAGCGTTATGTGGCGAAGTACACGATCAATCCGGCGATTACGCACGGCATGGCGGGTGATATTGGTTCAATTGAACCGGGTAAGCTGGCGGATTTGGTGCTGTGGAAGCCAGCCATGTTCGGCGCGAAACCAGAGATAATCATCAAAGGTGGTTTCATCGCTTGGAGCGTGATGGGCGATGCGAATGCGTCGATCCCAACACCACAGCCTGTCCTTTACCGCCCGATGTTCGGGGCATTTGGTGGCGCGACTGCCACGACCAGCCTGACGTTCGTATCGAAAGCGGCACAGGAAGCGGGTATCGGTGAAAGCCTCGGTTTGAAGAAGGCAACTGCGGCTGTTGCGGACTGCCGAACTATCGGTAAGGCCAGCATGATCCACAATGACGCGACACCGACGATTGAGGTCAATCCTGAAACATATGAAGTGAAGGCCGATGGTGAAATCCTGACGTGCGAGCCAGCGGAGAGTTTGCCGTTGGCGCAGCGGTACTTCCTATTTTAGTCGATAGTTAACAGTTTTCAGTTGAAATACCAAGCAAAGTCGTTGGTTTAAGACTCTAGGGTATGATTCGGAAACTGCACAAACCACAAAAACTGCAACTGCGAAACTGGTTTTGACGGCGGATTTGAGGGAGCGAGATGCCGAAAATTCGCAATTTTCTTCAAATTCGTCAATTTCACACTGAAATTTATGTCGCAAATGTCGTCAGTGTGGGTTTGATATTCGGCGAATTAAGCAGCAAATGCGGCAGAGGCGGCAATTGCAAATGTGGATTTTATTGCCGGATTTGCCGATTGGCGGGTTTGCCAGCGGCAAACCCCTACAACAAGCCAATTTCTATCATGATTTTGGATGTTTGCTGATGTTAAGATGCGTGAGGATAAGCAGGGGCGCAAAGCCTTGCCCCTACATCAGCCCCATAGATATGATATTCGATGTTCGAAGCGAATGGGTTACATTTTGGAAGAACATTTTGTAACTCTTTTGAGGTGTTGGGGCTAACGGTTTTGAGGGAGTGGGATTGTTAAGATGGTTAGGAAATGGTTGGATTTGGGTAGGTGATGGTTTGTGCGTATAAACCTAAGTTATAAGAGTTACAAGAAACTCCCACCCTAACCCTACATCAGCAACGTTCGCAGGCTCACTCTGCTGATAGCCCGCAAGCGATGGAGGGAATCAATGCGGTGCAGTGATGGTAAGGCTGTGGGGATGAGAGCGAGATAGGGAGAAGAATGATGGGAAGTGAAAAACGAGCGTTTCGGGTTGGAGTGGCGGGTCCGGTGGGCAGCGGTAAGACGGCGTTGGTTGACCGTTTGAGCAAGCGGTTATGGCCTCAATACGATTTGGCGGTGGTGACCAACGACATTTACACCAAAGAGGATGCCGAGTTTTTGCTGCGGCAGGGAACATTACCCGCCGAACGGGTACGCGGTGTGGAAACAGGCGGATGCCCTCATGCGGCGATTCGTGAAGATGCGTCGATGAATTTGGAGGCGATTGCTGACCTTGAGGATTCGCTGCCGAACGTCGAACTCATTCTGGTGGAAAGTGGCGGCGATAATCTGGCGGCATCGTTTAGCCCTGAATTGGTGGATGTGTTTATCTATGTGATTGATGTGGCAGGCGGCGACAAAGTGCCGCGTAAAGGTGGGCCGGGAATTATCCGGTCGGATTTGTTGGTCATCAACAAGATTGACCTCGCGCCTTTTGTGGGGGCTTCGCTGGCTGTGATGGATCGGGATGCGCGGAAAATGCGCGGAAAGCGTCCGTTTATCTTCACCAATGTCCGAGAAGAAGTGGGCTTAGACGCGGTCATTGCTTGGCTGGAAGGGGTGATGCAGGCTGATGGTCGGCGCACGTTAATGAACGCCCATGATCGCAGTGACTGGAAAGTCGTGCCGCATTCCCATGCTTACTCGCGGGAAGAGTTCGAGCCAGATTCAGAACGTGTTTCCATTTTGCCACCGCGTTATCAAGATAGCGTTGACGTGAGTGCTGCCCCGATGGGTGCGACGGATTTGAAGTACAAGGCTGATGGCAAGGTAGCATGGGACGAAATGTGGACAGACTTCTGTGATCTGGCGTTGGCGGGTGGGCCGCCGCATCGTGGGACGTTGCTTGAGCCTGTGATGCCCGATTTCGTGGCGACGAATCCTGACGGTTATGAGCAAGTGCTGCAAGAGTTGGAACGCGGCATCAAAATGGTGACCGGTTTGCCGACGCAGCGCAGTACATCACCCGGTTGGATGGGGTTGGTGTGCAGGGATGAAGCGATGGCGCTGTGGCTGCTGCGGGCGATTATCGTGGAAAATGTTAGTGTGCGGCGGGAAGGGAATGTGCTGTTCTTCCCGGCCAGCCCTGAATTCCGCTTGGGCGAAGAGATCAAAAACATCATTACTGTGATTGCCAAGACCAATCATTATTGGCAGGAACACGCGAAGGTGTTGGCTTCGGTGTGAGAATAAAATACAAATCGCCAAGATCCAGAATTGAACCGCAGAGACGCAGAGGTTACGCGGAGTGAGTTTATAGAGCTTCGCTCAAAGATTTTCAGAATAGTGCGCCAAGTAAAGGCAGCGGAAGGCTCTTAGAGCCTTCCCTACGGAAGCACCCCGTTAGACGTTAAAAGTTTGCCTCCCCAATATGGAAAAGTGGTTGGCTACTCCCCAATTTTATAGTTCCCCGATATATGCTTGATGGTTGTGAAACCAGTTATCAATGCGCGGGATTTTCACAGCAAATTCTTAGAAAAAAACGTGTGAAATATCAGTTGTGTCCTTTATACTGTTTTTATTCAGTCTGTAACGAGTATTCAGATAGTTGGACGGGATCATCCGCCGAACTTGAAGCTAGAATACCCGAATCGTCAAAATCATTTGTAGAAGGCGATTTTCATAGCTTAAATAATTGGCTTTAGGCACACTCTCATCAAGAGTCATCTGACAGTCACTTAGCAATAGTTTGGTCAATCCTCCATAACCGGGGCGCGTTTTCCCTCCACTCATCTGGTTGTGCGAATGAAGTTGTCGCTAATATTTGTCGCAAATCATTCGTTAAATACCTGTGCGACTCTGTTTTCCCAACGCAGCATATTTTCACTCACAAACGGCGTTTAGTTCGCTCTATAACGCCTACGTAAAAGTCTTAACACAGCGCGTTTCAAGATGCGACCTGTGTTCTAGAATACCAACTTAGGTGTCATAAACTCCTTATTTTACGGCTCAAATCGGGTTTCAAACCCGTTCACAGATGCGTGTTACGTTCAATTTATATTGGGTTGAAGGAGGGGAAGGATGCATCAAGAACTTGCATTATTTGCCACGATTACGATGGCGCTTCTGACCGCTTTCGTCGGCGGATACATCGCGAGAAAAATTGGATTGCCTACGTTGGTCGGTTATCTCGTGGCGGGTATGGTGATTGGCCCGTTTACACCGGGCTTTGTCGGGGATAGCGCTGCAACCAGCCAGCTTGCAGAAATGGGTGTCATCTTCATGATGTTTGGGGTTGGCCTGCATTTTTCACTTAAAGATTTATGGAGTGTACGGGCCATCGCCATTCCGGGCGCACTGCTGCAAATGCTTATTGCGACGATATTGGGCTTCGGGCTGACGCAGCTCTGGGGCTGGTCGGTGAGCGCAGGACTGGTATTGGGCTTAGCGGTTTCGATTGCGAGTACTGTCGTACTGCTGCGCGGTTTGGAAGATAACGGGACACTGAACACATCGCATGGGAAAGTCGTTATCGGTTGGATTGTCTTTGAAGATTTAGCGACCATCGCTATTCTGGTGCTGCTGCCGACTTTAGTGGGAGGCGGTAGCGATCATGGAACCGATAGTATCGGCGTGGCGCTGTTGAAGACGGCAATATTTGTCGTCATCATGCTGTTAGCGGGGGCACGGCTGATGCCCTGGCTGCTGACGCGAATTGCCCATACACGCTCCCGCGAGTTGTTTATTTTGGCGGTGGTCACGGTGGCGCTGGGAACGGCGTTTGGTGCGGCGGAGCTATTTGGTGTTTCGCTGGCGCTGGGCGCTTTCTTAGCAGGAATGGTGATTGGTGAGTCGGATATTAGTCATCAAGTAGGGGCAGAAGTTTTACCCTTTCGTGATTTATTTTCGGTCATTTTCTTTGTCTCGGTTGGAATGCTGGTCAATCCGGCAGTCATTCTAGCCAATGCGGGACAAGTGATTGTACTCACGGCGCTCATTGTAGTGGGAAAGGCAATCCTGACTCTCCTGCTTGGGACGGTGCTTCCGGTATCCGGTCGTACTATGCTGGTTGTGGCAGCCGGACTCAGCCAAATTGGTGAGTTTTCTTTTATCGTCGGCCAAGCGGGTGTATCACTGGGTATCCTTACTCAAGATCAGTATGGGTTAATTCTGGCTGGCTCAGTGCTTTCCATCGTCATAAATCCGTTCATGTTTCGGGCGATTCCGCTGGTTGAACGTGGATTGCAGCGCATCCCGATATTATGGAAACGCCTGGATCGCGGCGTTGTTATGCCAGAACCTCTGCATGAAGGAATGCATGACCATGTGGTTATCGTCGGCTACGGTCGAGTTGGTAAGCATATCGGACGGGTGCTTAAAAACCTTGAACTCCCCTATCTGGTGGTTGAGAGTGATGCTGTGCAAGCCACAGAAATACAGAAGGCGGGTATTCAAACCTTGTTTGGTGATGCAGCCAACTCTGAAGTGCTGACTCATGTTGGGTTGAAAGAAGCACGAGCGCTGGTGGTTACGGTTCCAGATGAGACAACCGCCGAACTGATTGTGGCAGCAGCACACGATTTAGCGCCTCAATTACCCATCATTGCCCGCGCCGGTACAGAGGGCGGAGTTCAACAATTATCTAAATTTGGGTAACTACTCAGGTGGTATTTGAGGGAGAATTGCGTAATCAAGGCTAATTCATCTCAACCATCTGAGGGAGACTTCATCGCTCCTAGTTCCAAAATCG
>JACDGI010000923.1 GCA_013821665.1 Anaerolineae bacterium | reverse complement strand
ACTCACGAGGCTGCAACCCGGCACATTGATTGGCAAGCAATCCACTAAAAGCTGTACGGGTGGAAACTGCCCCGGTTGGAAGAACCATACCCCATCATTGCCTGTTTTCTTACCGGCGACGATGAAGGCCAAGAAGCGTCCATCTGGCGACCATTTGGCGGCAGGAACAAAGGCATTGTTCTCGTCACGATTGAGGGCAATAAAACTGGAGAAGGGCGACATATCGGGGCGACTGGCTCCAGCACCGTTGACACCTGTTAGATACATATTGCCACTGCTATCGGTGGTCACATACAGATTCGGATCAACCGGATTACGCTCGAATAAAACTGTGTCATTCAACAGGCTAAAGCCACCACCCGTCACGCCACCGGATGTGCTGAGGCCGAAGACTCGGTTGGGTTGGCTGGGTGGATTAAAGCTAATGGGTGCAATCGGAATAGCCGTGACAATTCCCGGCAGCGTCACAATCAGGGACACAGTCGGCTGGGCGGTGGGCGTGGATAAGACTTCTTGGGGTGTGCCTTCAGCCGGTAAAGGCGTAACCAACGGCGTTTCGATGATGGGCGCTTCGGCGGTGATATAGGTTGGTGTGACATCTAAGGTTGGCGCAAGTGCGACTTCACCCTGCGTCGGTGTGGGTGGTACTCCTACTGGCGCGATGACTGTGGCGAAGGTCGCGAGTTCTTCTGGCGAAAGTGTACGCGTCGCAGTAGGCAGCGGGCGCGGTGTATTGCTGGGTGTAAAGGTTGGGGTCGCAGTCGGCTCGTTGGTAAAGGTAGCCGATGGTGTTAGGGTCAAGGTCAAGCTGGGTGTCAGCGTTGGAATATCAGTTGGCACTAAGGGTAAAGGTGTCGGACTGGGCACCAAAGTTTCGGTTGATGGCAGCGTGGGCGTGGCAGTCGGTAAGGGTGTGCTGGTAGCCGTTTTAGTAGGTGTAAAGCTGGATGTGGCGCTGGGCGCATTGGTCAAGGTTTGGGTCGGCGTATTCGTAAGGGTGGCGGTTAAGCTCGGTGTGCTGGTTAAGGTCAACGTTGGAGTAACGCTCGATGTCGTAGTCGGCTGGTTAGTGCGCGTGATGGTTGGTGGCACAAAAGTATCACTCGGCAGGACGAAGAAAGTAGCAGTCACTGTAGCAGTACTGCTTGGCGTACTCGTTGCGACCTGCGCGACAATCGTGGGCTGCGGCGTATTGGATACGATCAGTGTAGGGCTGGGTGTGCGCGTGGGTGCAATCGTGGGCGTCACATCCGGCACTGACAAATTGCAGGCCGCGAGTAATAAAGCCAGCAGAATCACGCTTCGGCGTATCATCATCATCCCCCAAGTTACCCCATTGTTAAGTGTGAATAGCTACTTCGCTTCAAGAAAGGGAACAAGCGTCTCAAGATATTGACGATCTTGAAAATATTTAATCGTTCGATCAACTGGCGGATGTCCATTGACGACAAAGGCAATCTTCCATTCGTTGCCATCCCCAACCGGAAGCAGGAAATAGGTGGCTGAAGTGCCATCCAACACAACGGTTCTGGGACTTCCCAGCACTAAATCTTGCGAGATACGTTCTGACATGCTCACAGCGGCAGCACTCATGGCGGGTTTTCGGTAGTCCTCTTGATCGTAGATGTTATCGCGCCGATAATCGGGCGCATCATAAATATAGGCTGGGTGATGGATTCCATCTACCCTAACAAATCGGATCCAACGTATATCGGGAATGAACAAGGTTATGAGATAGAGTTCATCCTCAACCATGCGTTTTTCTCCTATGTGTAGGTATTCCAATACCTGATCTTAAACCCTAACATCTATTAATGATGATTATAGACATACTGTCCTATACGCGCGATGGACGTGTAGCCTCCGTTTACGCGACGGGTTAGAATCAGCACCTAGTGCTTTGGTCATACAGGAGATAGTGATGCGACCTGCCCTTATTCCTCTGGAACAAATTGAACCGTTATCAGCGATTTACCGCGTGACGATCCCTGAGCGTTATAAGGACAAAATGGGGCATATGAACATGCGCTATTATTTGGAAGTTTATGATGACGCGGGCGATGCGCTGTTCGAAAGTTTTGGTCTGACACCAGATTTTTACCGCGAACGAGGGAGCGGTGGTTTCGATCTCGAACACCACATCCAATACTTGAACGAAGTCCATATTGGTGACGATGTAGCGATTTACGCGCGGCTGGTAGACCGTTCGGCTAAGCGTCTACATTACATGTTATTTATGGTCAATGAGACGCGCAAGCTGCTGGCTTCCACTTTCGAGTGTGTGAATTCGTATGCCGACTTGACGGTGCGGAAAACGGCACCTTATCCCGAAGTTATTGCGAGTAACTTAGATCGTATTCTGGCGGCACATCAACAACTCGGATGGGAAGCGCCAGTTTGTGGGGTTATGAGCAGCTAAGACATTAATGACACAAATGATATTTCATCCGCCGAGTTGTGCGGCGGGACGCTCGGCTGTTGCCGCCGAATGTGCAATTGTGCATGGCGGCTGGCTCGGCTGATACCGCTAAGTGCAGCAAATGGCTCCCGTGTGGCCGCCGCTGCACAATTGGCACTGCCGTTGCAGCGGCTGGAAGGGAGAAAGCCGCCGAATCGCTGCAAAAACGTAACTACTCAGGTGGTATTTGAGGGAGAATTGCGTAATCAAGGCTAATTCATCTCAACCATCTGAGGGAGACTTCATCGCTCCTAGTTCCAAAATCGATACTCGCATTTTGGAAAATGAGGGAG
>JACDGI010000139.1:9580-13267 GCA_013821665.1 Anaerolineae bacterium | reverse complement strand
AGCCGTCACTACACCACAGATCCAATCGTCAGCGCGGACTCGTCTTTGAAAAGCGCTATTTTGGAAAATTGGTCGCGTACCGAACCTCAGCCAATTCACGCGGTCCAAGCTATCACTGGCGATACGCTTTATCGCGAAGATGAGGCCTTTCTGGAAGCAGCAAGGGTGCAAGGTTGCGACATCGTCAACCTCGACTCGTCGCATTTGTACGCGGTCTCGCAGGTGAACAGTGACAACAAACGACTCAAATCCATCGAGTGCGGTGTGATCTCGGATGTGACCGGCAGCGACCCTGAAAAAGATTGGGACAGCAACCTGTCGGTGATGCTCTCTTCTGACAGCACCACCACCCTGAATCCCTTACAATTAACAGGCAAGATCGTTGAGTTTTATGTGGAACACTTGTCATCGATTCTGTTAACAAAACTATCTGCTTGATAACTGATTAGCTGCATATGCTTCAACCGGTTTCAGGCTGTGAAGTCATCATTTCAAATAGAAATTAACTCCTATGTTGCAATTGCTACGCCAACAAGTTCGATATTTATTTCGTTTTTTGTCGCCATCCAAGGCACAAACTCAACATTCATCTCCTCAAGCTGGTAAGCCAATAATTGATATGAACTCATCCGAAGCAAAATTAGTGGGTTGGGTAGCATCTGCCTCACAGTTAAACGAGGTTTTTCAGAAGCGGGCAAAAGAAGCAGCCGAACAACTCACGCCTCAACAGATCGAAAACCTACCACGTTATTTCTACTATCCAAATAATCCCACTAAACCTGACGAGGCTAAAGATAAATTTACAGGATTAGGAGACTGGCAGTTTGCGAGCCAAATTGCAATTTTCGAGATTTTCTATAATCGCCCCGATACAAGCTTGGCACTTATTCGGAAGTACGCTTTCGGTGAATATGACTGGACACAAACCCATGCCATTTATGTATTATGTCGTCTTGCCGCCAATGGGATTATTAATACACAAGACACAGTTAATGAACTCATAGCATTTTTCCCTCACATGTCATATGAAGCCGAAAATACGACGCTTAATAATCTCTCGCTCATTAAGCCAGCGCCTCTAAATCTGGTTCAATTTATAAAAGAACGCATTGAAAAAGATAAGACTATTGACCAATTCGGTATTGATTTGGATACACTAATTGCGCTTGTACGGATTGCACCTGACGAAGCAAAAACATATAGAGGTGCTTTAGAAGATAAAATCAACGGCAAATTTGAGTTAAAACCAAATCAAAAAGTACCTAGCTTTGAGCAAATACAAGCCGTAATCGTACTCAGCATGATTTATCCTGAAGAATTACCGATTCGCACGACACTGATAAACTGGATGAACAATCATCCAGATGAGACTATACGTCGCAGTCTTAAAATTGCTATTTCAGAACTTCCTTATATATACCTCGACAACCACGAAAGTGATTAACTTCTAATATGGGTGGCGCAATTCTCAATATGATTACGGTAGCCTTTGGCAGCATTATAGGGCTGCTGGTCGGCAACCGATTGTCACAAAAAATTCAAGAATCGGTGGTCACTGGCCTCGGCTTAGTGACGATGTTCGTCGGCATCAGCAATGCGGGTAAAAGCGGCAACATCATTATTCCCGTGCTGAGCATCGCCATCGGGGTAATTATCGGCGAACTGTTGGATATTCAGACCAAGTTAGAACGATTCGGCAGTTGGCTGCAATCCAAGTTCTCCAGTCCCCAAGCACCCTCCACCGAAGATGAAGCCGGTGCATCGACTGATAGCCTCGACTCGCGTACCCGTTTTATCACCGGTTTTGTAACAGCCAGCCTCGTTTTCTGTATTGGCCCATTGACCTTCGTCGGCTCGCTGCAAGATGGCATGGGCTTAGCCGTAGGTTTTCAGCAAATCGCCATCAAAAGCGTGCTGGATTTATTCGCGTCGATGGCCTTTGCCGCCAGCTTCGGTGTCGGTGTGACCTTCAGCGTCGTGACCATTCTTGTGGTACAGGGCGGGTTATCGCTGTTGGGCTCAGTCGCCGGTAACGTGATGACCACACCCATGATTAACGAGATGACCGGTGTAGGTGGAATCATGTTGATGGGTCTGTCACTGATTCTGCTCGACCTGAAGAAACCGCGCATGGCAAATTTCCTACCCGCGCTGATCCTCGCGCCATTGATCGTGGCGGTAGCAGGTGCGCTGCACATCAATATTTATCCGTTGTAGGAGTAGCCCATGCCTTCTATGAGTTTGATTGTCCTCCGCACCGTCACCCTTGAACCAATGCTCACGTTTTATCAGGCACTCGGTCTGACTTTTGTGCAAGAGCAGCACGGAACGGGTGCCATCCACTATTCGACACAGCTTGGGGATGTCACAATGGAGATTTTCCCATCAGAGGTGGGGCAAACCCTTGACCGTAAAATGGGTGGCGCGACCATGATCGGCATAAAAGTCGAATCAGTGGATGCGGCTATCGAAACATTGAACAGCATAGACATCAAACCGCTGTCGCCAGCCAAAGACTCGGCATGGGGACGGCGTGCCACCGTGCTTGATCCTGATGGCCGCTTGATTGAGCTCAATGAAAACAAATCCGCCTAATCACTCGCCAGTGAAGGTAAACCGTGCAGCGCCAGCGGCAATATCAGGACTTCTGCCGGAAGCGCCATACGAGCGGATTCATCGAGGATACCACCCACAAACACCGCCCCCATATACAGCAGCGCAATCCACAGAAAACGTCGATCAATCGGGTTCAGGTTTTTGCGATAACCGGCAATTGCCAGCAGCCATACAGGCAGCATCACCAGATTGATCAGGATGCCATGACCAAGATGGGTGATGTTAATTTTGAGTGTGCCTTCGAAACCTTGAACATGCGCCGCCGCCCCCAACGCCACATGTAAGCCAGCCGTAATCGCTGCCCATATCAGCAATAGAGCAGAGCTGCGTTTGATACCCGCTTTGCCGACCAATGCCGCATAAACCGCCACCAATAATAAAGCCGTTTCGCGGTTGAAGCTGGCAAGAACCACCAATGTCAGCACGACCCATATGTTACGCCATGTCACCAACAGCAAACACAACAGCGCCACTTCGATGATGCTGGTCGGCGTGAGGAAATAGCGGTTGAAGGCGAACATCAGCAGCAGCGCCATGACGCACAAGCCGATCAGCGTTTTGGCCTTGCCGACCTCAGCAGACAACCGCAGATACAAGCTGGTGTAGATGGTCGCAAAGGCCGCGATATGCACCAGCAAACCAGCACTAAACCATGCGCCACGGTCGTCCGGCTTCGCCACCAGACGCATCACCGCCGGAGCGAGTACCCGATAACGAAACGGAGCCAGCGCGGTATCATTCAAAATTTGGGCATCGAGGTCATAACAAGGCACAGGATCAAACGTGCATTGGGTTAATACGCTGCCGATAAATGAGGTGGTGGTCAAACAAATCAACAGGAGGATGAGCGCGAGGGCGGCGTGTTGATAACGAACCGATGGGACAGACGAGAGTGCTGTGTCCATAGATAACCCAAAATATTTACACAGACGTTTAAGGCTTGTCCGATAATTCGTTGACGTTCTTTACACGAGAAAATGGCTCTTATTGCATCCTGTTGTTGCGAGTTTGATTCTCTTAAAAGCTCGCCTCCATATTTGGAAGTGCCTTTAGCGCTCTTGTCCTCTGCTT
>JACDGI010000139.1:0-9570 GCA_013821665.1 Anaerolineae bacterium | reverse complement strand
CCTCTGCTTAGCATGATGGCTTCAGCCTCATAAGAGGCAAACCATAACATTATTGAGTACCAGACAACGCTCTTTAACCCTTGAACCTCACCGAAGGTTGCTCAGGTCAAGCGCAACTTGCAACTTTTGAGTTCGTCCGCCCGTTAACTCGCGGCAGCTTGTGGCTTGAAAGACAGAATGCCTTTTGTACCAGCACCATTGCCATAAATGACGAGGCTGCCATCCGCCACGTCAATAATGTCTAAATCGCTCATCTGCGTAATCAGATTATTGGTCGCGTCGTAAAATTCCAGCCACGCCACCGGCTTAAAATTGAGGCCATCTGTCGATTCGAGCAGCAGCACATTGTCCGTCATATAGCCGACGTAAAGTTGAATCGTGCTTTCGACTTGCAGCGCTGTCGGATCATGCGCCCCTTCCAACAGCGGTTTGGGATCGACTGCCCATGCTAAGGTGTCGATTGAGGAAGCGGTCATCAGGTAGGGTGTTGTGCCTTTATTGGGCAGAAGCGCCGTAAAGTACATACGGAAGCTGCCATCATCCAATTGAATGACGCGTCCATGCCCTGCCGCACTCAAACCCGTTGCCGTGCCGACATCGACACGAATGCCGGAGTCGCGGGTAAAGCTATGTCCATCACTGGAAAATGCACTAAAAATACGGCTGTTGGCGACGATTGTGGTCACGGCAGCATTACAGTTATCCGGCTGCCCTTGATAATACAGACGGTAGCCATTTACAACCGGTATCACCCACGGTTTGCCGATGGCACAATCGGGTTGGCCGGATGGTGCGTTAATCACACGAGCGCCCTCGTCCGCGTTAAAGCGAAAACCGTCGGGCGTGGTCGCGCTGCCAATACCGTTGAGTGAAGGGGCATTCCAGTAGAGGCGATAATCCCCATTATCGAGAGGGATAATACTCGGTGCGCTGTTTTCGGGCTGCGAAATACTGCCGAGCTGCTGCCACTTTTGCACCGTGGTCACAGCGGGCAGTGTGGCGCGTTCTTGTTGGCGGCGGGCAACAATTTGCGGGTCATTGCCTGAGGACAGTGCTTGGCAAGCAGCCATTAAAGCCACCAGCATCAATACCAGCCGCTTCCCGTAAACCGCGAAATGAAAGACGCTCATTTGATGTTCAATACTTTACTCGGCCACCACATTTTCATCATCTTCATCTTCAGGGTTTACTTCCCACACCTCTTTAGCGATGTCGATGTACAAGCGCCCGTCAAGATGGTCAATCTCGTGTTGGAAAACCCGCGCCAGCCAGCCTTCTGCTTTGATGCGCTGCGCCTTGCCGTTGCGGTCGAGGCTGTCAATCGTGATCTTCTCAAAGCGGTCAACCGTTCCCAGATAACCGGGAATGGAAAGGCAGCCTTCTACCCCTTCAACGGTTTCCTTACTGGATTTGACGATCTCTGGATTGACCAGTACGAACAATTTACCGGCCAGATCACCAAATTCTTCTTTACTCTTCTCGTCATCTTGCAGGCGCGCCACCAATAAACGCTGGCTAATGGCAACCTGCGGCGCGGCCAAACCGACACCGGGGGCTTCGATCATGGTTTCGACCATGTTGTCAATCAGCGTCTGGAACTTCTTATCAAAGTTGGTGACGCGTTTGGCTTTTTTACGCAGAATCGGATTATCAGGACGAATGATGTCTAGTTGTGTCATATTTGGTTGGTCATATTACTTAATTGGACAAGCTAACTTATTATCGCACAATTCGAGCATCGCTAAAAGAGCTTGGCACGTTGGCGTTCGGTCTGTGTCGCACCTTGTAGAAACATCACGGCTTCTTCGCGTGTATCAAACGATTTGTAATTGCCACGCTGCCGCATTTTCATGACGGCGCTGAATAAGCGATGCGGCTTGACGTACACGAACCAACGCCCGTTCGGATGGTAAATCCACTCGCTCAGCGATGAAAGTTCAAAAACCTTATTATCAACCCCGGTCACAGCCATCATATCAATCAAGAAGTATACTGGATGAGATTTGAGCTTGGGTAGGCAAGCACGAATAACATCACGCATATCATCTGTCGTGACCATTCCGCTAAGGTCTATCGCCGTAACCCACGGCTCATCTAACCAGTATACTTGTACAGGCATGTGGCTATTCTCTTAAGAACCGGGCGGCACATCACGGCGCACACGGGGGATTCCCGGTGGTCGTGAACGGTCACGGACGCGCGGCGGCTGTGGACTATCGTCATCGGTGATATACGGATTGGTGCTGGTTTGCGTTTTTAAGGCGGGCGATGCGGCCTGAGCTGAATAAGGATTCGCTGGTTGGGCGGGTGTAAGCGGCTGTCCAGAAACGGTGGTCGTCGGGGGCGCTGTGCCCACCGTTTCGTGATAAACCGATAGATAATCAATGATAGACTGCTGCTGACGTTGGGCATCTTCTTGCCGTTTCAGCGCTTCGGCGCGGTCTTGGCGGCGTGAAATCTCCTGTTGAATATGCTGCGGGGCATACACATTGGTAAAACGCTTGGCATTCTTCTCATCCGTGCCGGTGAGTAACAGCTTGACCTCTCCAATTTGGAAAATACTATTCATAAAACCTTGCGTATCTGAAACCACATTATCGACTTGCGCCAACAAAATCTGGTCTTTCTGATCTTGTAAGAAAATCGGACGGCGGTGAATGATGGTCACGGTCTGGTCGCCCACGATATACATATCATTGCGCCAGTCCCAGTCGGCAATATAGAACCACAAGGCCGCCAGCGCCATCACAATCAACGGGATAATCGGGCCGACCACCCCGATCAGCAGTACGAAAATGCCCACTACAAATAGGATACTCGCTGGAACAATATGCGCCAGCAGCACCAGCCAGTGCTTGCGGTAAACAGTCTCGCCTTTGTCATTCGTATATTCGAGTGTGAACAATCCGGGCTGGTTGGTTACACCGGGAGGCGCACCGGTATCCGCCGCCATACCCGCAGTTGGTGTACCGCCGATGACCTTTGCCAGTTCGCCGCGCATCGCGTTGCGGTTTTCTTCGAGCTGCGCCTGTTGATAATTTTGGCGGTTGGTAAAAATCGCTTGCTGCACATTTTTGGGATTCGGAATTTCATCCAACCGAATATTGTTGGCATCGCCCGATGTCTTAATGATGATCGAGCCATATCCCAGAAAGCGCCCAACCACATCCGTAATCGGCGGCAGTGCCACATTCACCTCGTGAATAGCATCCAACGGGATTTCATTCACATGCGTTTGGAAGTTCAGAATCGTCCGCTGAATATTGATGACACGGCGATCCGTAATGATCAGTTCGTCGTTGGACCATTCGATGTAATAATAGCCGATGAGCAAACCGAGTATCACAGTCGCTGGCAGCGCGATCAACAACATCGGGAAACCCGCAATCAGACCGGCCAGCGTGGCAGAAACAAACCACACCACCAGAATGATGACACTAATCCCGACGGCTTTCGTCAAAAACGCGCCGATATGCCGCCGTGTTTTGAGGATCGTATTTTCATTTTCGCGCTGATTTTGGAACTGCTGTACCTGCTGCGTCTGCACTTTGGGCAGCGCTGGCATATTCAGGTTATTTTTGATTTCGGGGTGATGCGTGAGTAAGTTACGCATCTGTTCGCGCGAAAGAAATAGGACAATGCTGCTCTCATTGGCGCGGAGTGTGGCCTGTGTGGTGATGTCGTTGAACAGTGCGTTGTCGTTGATAAACTCGCCCGCGCTGACCTTACCAAAAGGGCGTTCGATACCATCCGTGCCGCGCTGTACCAACAGGCCGCTGCCCGAAATAACCATCATCATACCCTGCGCCACATCACCCTGTTTGAATAATTCCTCGCCGGGTTCGAAGCGCAAAACTTGCGTCACACTGGCAACCCAGTCCATCTGCTGAGCATCCAAGCGTGCGAATAAGGGCAATCGACGGGCATTAGCAACTACGAACTGATCAGCCATCAGAGGAACATCACCTTTTAACTGTGAACATTATTATATCAGCATTTCGACCCTATTCGATCATTTTTAGTGACAAAATGTACAATCATTTCCATTTGGATAACAATTCAGTTAGGGTTTAGCGGAACAGCAAAACAAGCCCCACCACCACCTCAAATAAACCACTGATGACAAAGAGGCGGTCGGTCTGTGGATGGTCAACTACCAGCGTGATCAAGCGCGTCACAAACGCCCCGATAAACGCCAGTCCTACCACCTGATAAGCCACCGGATCGTTGAGTACGAGTGGTGCAATGCCCATCATGACGAAAAGCCCACCAAAACTGATGCGTACTTCAGCCGTGCCATTACTGTCATCCGCTTTGAGGTGCGCCATCGCCGCCACCTCATATGGACGCAATAAGGCATAAATCCCGAATAGAATGATGGCAATACAGGCCACGAGGTTAAAAAATTGTTCCAGCGGCATATCAATGTCCTTCTGTAAATACACGCCATTTGCAGCGGTTTATTTTAGCCTGATAAGGTGAAAGGTCGCGCCAGTTTAGCTTCGAGATTAGCCTTCACATTCGGCCATTCTTCATCAGTAATGCTAAAATAAACTGAATGTCGGACGCGCCCATCCCAGCAAATTTTGTGGTTACGGAAGATGCCTTCTTGTTTCGCGCCGAGACGTAAAATAGCATTCTGCGATTTCGTGTTCAGCGAGTCGGTCTGGAACTGGACGCGGATGCAGCCCAAAGTTTCAAAAGCGTGGCGCAGCATCAAATACTTGGCCTCTGTATTGACAGGCGTACGCTGCCAATTCTTTCCGATAATTGTCGCGCCGATTTCAACATGGTGATGACCTCGCTCAATCGTCAGAAAACGTGTTGTACCCACCACCTCATTCGTCGCTTGAACAATGGTCGCAAATGGCAGGGCATCACCCGCATCGCGCAGCTTCAAAGTCAGTTGGATGAACGCACGCATTTCGTCCGGTGTGCGAACTTGTGCGGGCATCCAGCGCCAAATGTCGTTGTCCAGCAGCACATCACATAACGCAGCCTGATGATCTATCGTAAGCGGCACCAGCCGGACGTACTGCCCTTCGAGTGTGACCGGCTCGACAACCATAGGCCTTATCGCCCCGGTAAGAAAACGGGACTGATCGACTTGTACCGACATACTTCCTCCAATGGCTTCATCGCGTAAGATGTTAATGGTAGCGCCTTTCGCGGTAGCATCAAACATCAAATTTCACCTTTGCACAAATGAATCTTGGTTAACCTAAGTTATGGACAAGCAGTCCCATTCCCGTTTTTTCTCCCCTCGCCAAAGCATTGGAGAGGGGTCGGGGGTGAGGTTTCTGAGCGAGAATATCCTTATCTATGACTGACGTTACTTAATATATGGAGAGACACTGATAACAGCAAAGCCCAAATGTGTTATAGTGTGCCTATCGTAAACCTGTGCAATTGAGCGAACGCTATGCGAAAACTGGTTGTGTTGGTTGTCAGCTTTGGCATGTTAGTGGCTGCCTTATACCCACTTTATGCCCAAGATAGCGGTGGCACTACCCCTAAAATTGTGGGCGTTGATGTTTACCTACGCGCTGTGCAGGAAGTCAAAGATCAAAAGTTTGATCTGGCTGTTTCGGACTTTAGCTTAGTCATTTTGCTCAACCCGACCTTCACCGATCCCTATCTCCAACGCGCACAGAGTTACATCCAACTCAAAAACACGGACGCGGCGCTGGTTGATCTGAACCATCTTATCAAGCTAAACGGTGGTGATCCTGCCGCTAAGAGCCAAGCTTATATGGCCCGCGCGGAAATTTTCCGTGATCAAAATGATGCCCCTTCAGCACTGGCCGATTACGGCGCGGCCATTCGTCTGGCACCGGACGACGCGCAATCTTATTATGAACGCGGGCAAATTTATATGGCCCAGACCGAATACGATAAAGCCCTCAAAGACATGACGCAGGTTGCCAGCATCGCCCCGACCTTCTCCACCACTTATTACTATTTGGGCGTTCTCAATAATCAAGCCAAAGAGTATGCCGATGCCGTCAAGAACTTCAACACTTACATCAAAGCCTCACCCAGTAATTATCAAGCCTATGCTGGACGAGCCGATGCCTATATTCAGCAAGAACAGTATGCCTTAGCCCTGCCTGACCTCAATCAAGCGATCAAGCTGGAATCACGCTCGGCTTTGTTGTATCTACAGCGTGGGCTGGTGCAGCAGAAACTCGGTGATGAACAAGCCTCTGCCACCGATTATCTAGAATGGATCAAGGCCAATCTATCCGACCAGAAAACCGATCTCACCATCCGCCCCGGCGAATCGCAAGTGCTGCCAATGGGGCCGGGACTTGTCTATATTTTGTCGTTTGATGGTCATGCCGGACAGAAGGTGACGATCTCAACAGCCACGCAGTCCAACGAACAAATTGATTCGCTGCTGATTCTGGCAGACGGCAAATTAAACCCGCTCACAGCCGATGACGACAGCGGCGGCAATATGAACGCCAGTATCAAAGATTTTGTACTGCCCGGTGATGGCTCGTATTCGGTCATTCTCAGCCATGCGGGCGGTAATCCTGAAGGCCCTGTGCGCGTCCTGCTCTCAGTGAATTAATAAGCGTTAGCAGCACGTCTCTTTGAAGAGGATACTCTGTATCCTCTTTTGTTTGCTTAATCTCGATAACACTCAATAAGCAGGAACTTTCATGCAGCCCACTGAATTAGCCACCCAAAACTTCGAGACATCTTTACGCGCCAATCCTTATCCCGGACGAGGCTTGGTCATCGGTCGTTCATCAGAAAGCGACTGGATCATTCTTTATTGGATCATGGGACGCAGCGCCCAAAGTCGCAACCGGCGTTTTGTGGCCGATGGTCAAACCCTCCGCACCGAACCCATTGACGCGGCATTGGTGATTGACCCATCCTTGATTATCTACGAGGCTATGCTCGATCTGCCGGATGTGTATCTGGTCAGCAATGGCGATCAAACTCGCACCGTTTTTGATGCGCTCAACGCCGGAACATCTTTTGATGCCGCCTTATCTACCCGCGAACGTGAACCGGATTCACCCAACTTTACACCGCGTATTACGGGGATGCTCGATTTGCGTAAGCCGTCGGCACAAATTACGCTGAGTATGCTCAAGGCCAACCCGATTGACCCGATGCTCACCGACCGCTACACCTTCAGCCTTGCCACGCCCGCCGTTGGATTTGGCTATGGCCTCACCACTTATCGCGGCGATGGGTCGCCGCTGCCCAGCTTTTCAGGTGATCCGCTGCTGCTGCCCTGCGAAGGCAATACCTACGCCTTATTGGATCGCTATTGGGATGCGCTCAATGCCGATAACCGTATTTCACTGGCACTTAAACACATTTCGGCATCCGGTGAGGTCGAACTCCTCATCCGCAACCGCGAGTAACATTCTCAGAGCCAGTGTAGGGACGCACGGCGGTGCGTCCTTCGCCTAATTCTTTCCTGAATGTTCCCGTATATACGCTTCCAACCGTGCCAGATACGCCCCACATTCCCCTGAACCTTCCAACGGCGCAAACGGCGCGAACTTTTTGTGGGTCTCTGCCCGATACGGCCCTTGGATGATCTCCAATACCACGCAAGGAGTCAGCGCCACAAAGTTGTGATACGTGCGTGCTGGAATATCCACACCGCGCACGGCATCATCGGGACTCATGATGTGCATCTCGGTGATTTCGCCCGCGTCGTCATATTGGAACATGGCCGCTTTGCCCACCAAGGGCGCGATCAACTCCACCTTATCGGGATTTTCATGCTTGTGTGGCGTGACATAACTCCCCGGTGCAATAGCATTCAACATGCGCTGTACTGGATCTTCAAGTTCATGGAAGTTATATTGCACCCTCAAACGCGGACTGGCGGCGGCTTTTGCCAATAAGTCATCTAGCAGTTCTTGTGTAATCAGGCGCATAAAAATGATTCCTATCTGGATAACATGTTGAGGCAGATAATAACCTGTCACTTATAAAAAGGATAACCACCTATGACCTTCGGGATACAGTAGAAGCAGACTCTCTTTGAGCCATTGTTTAGCGTCATGACTCAATTTTGGAAGGCACATCTGGAAATCAAGCTCGTCCTTAGGGCGCAGTGATTTCGCTTTATACATCAACTGTACTTCGATGCGAATACACGGAAGATCGTTGTACTTCACAATCAGATCATTCCGCTTTCCTCTGATCTTCGAGCTTCTGCGGCTAACCCATTCGTCACCATCAACTTCAGCCAACATGAATTGAAATTGCCATGCCGTTGAAGCGATTTTATGACCCCAAATGTCATGAATACCAATAGGTAGATACTCGTTTGCAGTCCATTTTCGAAGTGTTCCCGGTGGATCAGCCGCATAAAGTTCCCAACCACTCAGCCAACTTTGCGCCTTCAATTGCTCATCTCGGTAAATGGTCACATCCATATCGCCATGTGACCGAAAGTTTATACCAAGAAACTGCTCAACCGCGTAGCCACCCGCTAATCCCCATTGAAAGGGTGCCTCAGCAAACAAGGTGATAACTTCCACCACTGAAAGTGGCTGCCATTGTTCATACGGTATTTCATTATTCATGCTTAAGCGAAGCCTTTTACCAGCAATTCAACTTAACTTATCGGGACATACGAGTATAAGCGTTCTTCGTAATTAAGTTTACTTTTGGTTTGTCGGCATACCGATTTCCAACCATTCACCAACCCACTTAACAATCTCGCTCACTCAAAACGGTTAACGCCAACCTCTCCAAAGAGTTACAAAATGTTCTTCCAAAATGTAACCCACTCCGTTCCCAAATCATGTACGATGTCTATAGGACAGAATTGTACGGGTTTGCCGCTGGCAAACCCTCGCGTACCTTAACATCAACCAATCGTTGTAATTGTTACAAAAATGGACTTGTCGCCGCTTGTCGTGCATCAACTGCAACATTTCCCGTCTGCCGTTGAGGCTTGCAACTTGCTTCTTGAAACTTCTAACCTTTGGCAATCTTGGCGGCGGCAACCCCCTTCGTCAAAATTGCCAACTTCGCCAATGTTTTAGCCGAAAGCGGAGATTCTTTTATGGCACAAAAACCCATTTCGCCATCCAAAATCGCCAACTTCGCCAATCTTCCTGTGCGCTTTAGCGCCCTTTGTATATTCAGGCAGGGGCTTGAGCCCTTGACTGACTGGTCACAATTACAATATTTTGAACGATTTCACTTCACCGTTGGCATCCAAATTCAATTGGCAATGCTGCCGCCGCCGCCATAAAACATCCAAATGTCCCTGACAGCACTGATAAGCGAAGCAATCCCTTTAGGAACGACATTGACGACTCTGACGACATTTCCGACACAAAATTGCACAGCGCCCAACGGAAGTCCTGTGGATGAAAGTGAAGAATGTGAAGAAATTTGTGAATCTTCCGCATCAAAAACAACCCATTAACCGGTGTCGTTTTTGCAGTATTTGCGGTTTTCGCAGCATTTTTTTGACTGACAACTGACAACGATTAACGGTCCACTCAATCAAAAAGCGATGAACGCATGTCCACCGCCTTTGTCTTTAGGCTTAACTCATATCGTACGGGTTTGCCG
>JACDGI010000922.1 GCA_013821665.1 Anaerolineae bacterium | reverse complement strand
CCGGTAAATAATCCGCCGTTATACAGAAAGTTTGACCCAACGGTATGGTTCTTCAAACCCCTGTCCAATCGTCTGCTGTGCTGTTGTTCGCGCGGATTTACGATGGCGACAACATCAGCCCCCATATGCAAGTTGTGTTCATTCATGCGCTGCAATATGTGCTGGAAAAATATGGCGCGATCTTACTCGATGACGGTAGTTCGCATATCCTTGCGGCCTTTAACGTGCCCATACAAATCCCTTTACCCGCTTACGTCGCCATGAAGTGCGCCAACGAAATGCAGCAGGTTTTCAATGGTTTGCGCCGCGAGATGTTAGGCGGTGGGATTAAACTCGCGATTGGCATCAATCGAGGGCCGATTGATTTGCAGAATATCGACTCCGAGGCCGTACACCTTACCGAATATGTTGCTGAGCAGAGCCTGACCGGTGAAATCGCTGTGTCAGGTGGGATTTACGAGGAAATTAAGGCGGTAGGCGATCAGTTTAATCTGGTCAAACACGAGAAGAAAACCCTGCCGGACAGTACCGAAACCATTACACTTTACCATTTCATGTTACCGGATACGACCCAAGAGGTCACCCGTAATCTGAAGTCGATTATTCGGAATTCACCCACGGGTGGCGAGTCACGCGTGCTCATTGCCGAAGATGCGCCCTCACTGCGATCCTTGTTTGCTAAAGTGCTGAAGAACGCTGGCTTCGATGTACATATTGCGGTCAACGGGCACGATGTTATTGCTCAGCTTGAGGAGCAGTTACCGGATGTGTTAGTGCTGGATCTGGGGATGCCGGGAATTTCCGGCGAAGATGTCATCCGCTATGTGCAGCAGCGCCACGATGTCAAACGTGTGAAAATTGTGGTTGTTACCGGCAACCATCTCGCATCCCAGAGCGAGTTGGCCGATCAAGTCGATTTGATGTTAATTAAGCCGGTCAGTCCGCGCGATTTGGTCAACTTCGTCAAACGTTTTATCTAGCGAACTCACCACTCCATTACTCAAAACTCAAATTGGTTGATGTTGATCTGAACGTTTCAGTATAGGTATCACGCGAATAGTTCTTATGCAATTCTATTAGCAATCGACAGGGTAGATTGCTAAAAGCTCTTGACGGCTTATAGCTGATTTGTTATTCTTAGGAAGATAATTTAGCACTCTAGGCCTGTCAGTGCTAACGGGGTTTTTGAACTCGTGCAGCATGACGGTCGGGATTGCCTAGTTTACATTAAGTCGAAATGGAACTGAAGGAGGAGATTGGAATGGCTTCAAAAGGTAACAACCTGCGCCCATTGGCTGATCGTTTGATTGTGGAAGCGATTGAGCAAGAAGAAACCACAGCGAGCGGTCTCTATATTCCCGAAACAGCAAAAGAAAAACCGCAACAGGGTAATGTCTTGGCCGTTGGCCCGGGCCGTACCGAAGATGGCAAGACCATTAAGATGGATGTCAAAGTTGGCGACAAAGTTCTGTTCGCCAAATATGCTGGAACCGAAGTCAAGATGGAAGGCAAGAAGCTTCTCATCATGAAGGAAGCCGATATTCTGGCCGTTGTTGAGTAATTACTCGACTTTATTCGTTTCCTGATTATCACACGATTTATATGCAGTTTGGAGGACTGGTTTATGGCTAAGCAACTCGTATTTAGTGAATCTGCGCGCCGCAGTTTGAAAATTGGCGTGGATAAGCTGGCGGATGCCGTCAGCACGACCCTCGGCCCAAAAGGCCGTAACGTGGCGTTGGACAAGAAGTTCGGCGCACCCACCGTTACCCATGATGGTGTGACCGTGGCGAAGGAAATTGAACTGGAAGACCCCTATGAAAATATGGGTGCCCAGTTGTTGAAGGAAGCCGCCACCAAGACCAACGACATCGCTGGTGATGGTACGACCACCGCCACCGTTTTGGCTCAGGCCATCGTCCGCGAAGGTCTGAAGAACGTTGAAGCCGGTGCCAACCCGATGCTGCTCAAGCGTGGTATCGAAGTCGCCACCGAGGCTGTTTCCAAGTACATCCGTGCCTTGGCAACCCCCATTGAGACCCGCGAAGAAATCGCCAAGGTCGCCAGCACCAGCGCCCAAGATTCAACCATTGGTAACTTGATTGCCGATGTGATGGACAAAGTGGGACGTGACGGTGTTGTGACCGTCGAAGAGAGCAAGGGTCTGGAATTTGAGACCGAGTATGGCGAAGGCATGCAGCTTGATCGCGGCTACCTGAGCCCCTACTTTGTCACCAATTCCGAGCGCATGGAGGCCGAAATCTCCAACCCCTACATTTTGATCACCGACAAGAAGATCAGCAGCGCCCAGGACATTGTGCCTGTATTGGAGAAGCTGGTCCAGATCGGCAAGCGCGAAGTTGTGATCATTGCCGAGGATGTGGACGGCGAAGCCCTGGCCACCCTCGTGTTGAACAAACTGCGCGGCATGGTCAACGCCCTGGCGATCAAGGCTCCTGGCTTTGGTGACCGCCGCAAGGCGATGTTGGGCGACATTGCGATTCTGACCGGTGGTCAGGTGATCACCGAAGAACTGGGTCGCAAGTTGGAAACCGTCATGCTGGATGATCTTGGTCGCTGTGACAAGATTGTCAGCACCAAAGACGCCACCACGATTGTGGGCGGCGCCGGTAGCTCAGACGAGATCAAGGGCCGCATCGGCCAGATCCGCGCCGAGACCGAGGCCAGCACCAGTGATTATGACCGCGAGAAGCTGCAAGAGCGTCTGGCCAAGTTGGCCGGTGGCGTTGCCATCGTCCGCGTC
>JACDGI010000921.1 GCA_013821665.1 Anaerolineae bacterium | reverse complement strand
GTGCAGCATAAGGTTCCAAACGGAAACCGTTGAGCGTGGCATCGTCACAAACCAGCACTTTATCCGCGCCATGTGTTCCGGCTTCGGCAGCGATTGCACTGGCATTCTCGCCGAAGACCAAAGCGGTCAGCGGGACGTTGGTGGCGGTAGCAATCGTTTTGCCCGCGCCGAGGGCTTCCCAACTGCTGTTGAGCGCCTTGCCTTTAAAAGTTTCGATCCAGACATAAACTGCGCTCATAATTACAGCACCTTCTCTTCTAGCAAGCGGTCAACCAACTTGGTGGCCTGTTCTTCGGGCGTACCTTCGATGATCTCGACCTGAACATTCTTAGGCGGCAGGTTCATAAACTGGGTCACTTTGGCCTGTGTCGCGGGGAGAGTCACACCCAGATCAGCCAACGACCACTCAGGAATAACGGCCTTGGATGCCTTACGGATGCCGATGAACGACGGATAACGCGGCTCGTTGATGTCCTTCATGACGCTGATGACGGCGGGCAGTTTGCTGGTGACAACCTGCTTGCCCTGTTCCAACAAACGCTCGACTTTAATCGTTTTGGCATTGTAATCTATTGCCAATATCTTGGAGACATAGCTCAACATCGTCCAATTAAGTTTGCGGGCGGTCTGGTAGATGTGCTGATCGGTGCCGACATCGACACTTTCCTTACCGCAGATGACCAGATCAACATCGCCCATCTTCTTGACCGCCGCCGCCGCAACGGTCGCGAACGATAGGCTGTCCGTGCCTTCGAGGGCAGCATCCCACACACGAACGGCATCATCCACACCCATCGCCAGACTATGCTTGAGCGACTCGTTATTAAATTCGGGGCCGATGGCAACCACGGTGGCCTTGCCGCCCGCGTTTTTGGCCTGTACGATGCCTTCTTCCAGCGCATATTCATCCCAAGGATTGACGACGGTGGCGGCATCACCCCAACCGATTGCGCCGTTCGCGCCCACTTCAACTTTGGCCGCTGTATCCGGCGTACTGCGTGTAAAAATAACGACGTGCAAAGTAAAACCCTCCTTCGATTCTTTCAATAGCTATTTAGCAAATATTGTACTCGAAATCATCTAAAAATCGAACCATGATTCGATTAATTGGTTTTGGCCGTCGCTCCCCCACCGTTTCACCGTTTTCTCACCGCCTTAAGTTGCTCGTTACGGGTAGTTGCTGTATGCTCAATCTAGCAACTGAAGGAGAGCATCCCATGACGAACCCGTTAGTAGCCTATGTTAGCGGCATCCCATCGCGTCCCACCGTCAAAGTACGGAATGGCCCCAGCACCAACTACGATCCGCCCATGTTTGAAATTCCCGTCGGCACGGCTAATTTGCCTGTACTGGAAGTGCGAGTCGATGAACAAGGAACCAACATTCAAGGCCGAACCTATCAGTGGTTTCGTCTCCAATTCCCCAACGGGCAAATCGGTTGGACGCGTGACGACCTGCTGACAATCGGCGGTGATGGTACGCCCTACGGCTACGGTGTGATTGTCACACCGACTGTGGCGGGTAATCTTATCCGTGCCTTCGTGCCCAATATTCCAGCGTCGCCAGTTGCGCCTGTGGGTGTCATCCCTGCGGCTCCGGTCGCGCCAATACCGGCAGCACCCATTGCTCCGGTGGCTCCTGCCGCGCCAACATTACCCTCAACACCGACACAACCTGTCCAACCTGTGACAGTGATGCCTGTTACACCACCTGCGCCTGTTACGCCAGCACCAGTACCCACCGTGGTTGTCGTGCCAGTGATTATCCCGGTGACGACTACAGCACCCGCGCCTGTGGCTCCGGTGGCACCTGTCGCACCTATACCTGCCGCACCGCCTCCGGTTGCGCCGGTACCTGCTCCACCTTCAAACCAACCAACGGCCATTATCAAAACGATGGGCGCAGCACCAACTCGTACCGGCCCCAGCACCACTTTCCCCCGTACCAGCGTGATCCTTAACCGCAACGGACGCTACCCAATTCTGCAAGTACAACGCGAAAACGCAGGCCAGCAGTATCGCTGGTTCCAAGTGAGCAATGCGGGACAATCGGTTTGGATACGAGAAGACCTCGTCACCTATGATGGCGACACATTCGCTTTTGGCTTGCCAACCGACCTGTATCATGCACCGATGAAAGATAATTATTGGTGGGTGCGCGGCTTCAATATGCCGCCGAATATGGATCAGGGCTTGGTTCAGCATGACGGTTGGGATATGGGCGCGGCAACCGGCGAACCGATTTACTGCGGGCCGAACGGCGGCACCGTCGTCAAAACCAATGTCTGCGCCAAATGTACGCCGGATAGACCCAACGCGGCGAGCAGTGGCTATGATATTGGTGATCCGGCTATCGTCAATGATCCGGGTTGGGGTTATGGCTACGGCACCTACGTCATTGTGTGGTACACCAGCGCCCAACTGCCCGCCTCCACATGCACCTTATTAGCGTCACGTGGCTTTGGTGATTCAGCCGCTATGGGCGTGATGTATGCGCATCTTGCCCAAAAGATTGTCAACGATGGACAGGTACTCACACCCGGCCAGCAAATCGGCATGTGCGGTAACACAGGTAACTCGGAAGCGACCCATTTGCATCTGGAAAGCCGCGCCTCCAAGAGTCCACAGTTCATCGGCTGGGCGAACATCCGCAGCGGCGTGATGGATGATGTGGCGTTGTTCAAACGTTGATTTAATACGGAGAAAGAACCCCTACCCCAACCCTCCCCCGTAAACGAGGGAGGGAGTAATACATAGGATCATTG
>JACDGI010000138.1 GCA_013821665.1 Anaerolineae bacterium | reverse complement strand
GTAGTAGATCGCGACATCCAAGGTAATGGCTATGCGAATTAGCCTTTTGCGCTCCGGTAATCTACGCCTATAATCTTACCTCATGACACACATTGGCTTAAACGCACACCTTCTATCCGGCAAAGCAAGTTATCGCTCGGCTGGTATACACGGCTATATTTATAATACGCTGTTGAACCTGCCCGCTGTCGCGCCGGAAAGCTGGCAGTTTACGGCGATGGTTGGTGCGGCAAATAGGCTTAAACTCGACGGGTTTGATGTTCGACGCTCCAAATGGGATACCGACTCGCCAGTGCGACGCATTTTATGGGAGCAAAGTGTTCAGCCCTTTCAACTCGGCGACTTTGATCTGTATCATGGGATGGCATTTGTCTCGCCGCTGCTGCTGACAAAACCCAGCCTGATCACCGTTTACGACCTGAGCTTTTTGCATTATCCGCAGGTGCTTTCGGCCTCACGCCGCCTTTATTTGCGGCTGTTCACGGCTTTGTCCTGCCGCCGTGCCCAACGTGTCATCGCCATATCCCAAAGTACCGCCCGCGATTTACACGAGTCGTTGGGTATTCCACTGGCAAAGATCGACGTTGCAGCACCGGGTTATGATCCGGCTATTTATCAACCCTTAGCGGCTGCTGAAATCGCTGCTTTTCGTACACGCCGCAATTTACCGGAACGCTTCTGGCTGTCGCTGGGCACATTAGAGCCGCGCAAAAATCTGCCGATGCTGCTGCAAGCCTACGCTGCTTTACCGGCTACCACGCGTTTGCCGCTGATCCTAGCTGGCGGCAAAGGTTGGGATTTCGAGGCGATTTTCCAAGCGATTGAGCGTTATGATTTGAAAAGTTGGGTGCAACTCCCCGGCTATATCCCTGCCGAAGAACTTCCCCTCTGGTACAATAGCGCTGAAGTGTTCGTGTATCCGTCAGTCTTTGAAGGTTTTGGCATACCCGTACTGGAAGCGATGGCCTGTGGAACGCCGGTCATTGTTTCGGATGCGTCTTCGCTGCCGGAAGTCGCGGGAAGTGCCGGTGTCACTTTGCCACCGCAAGCCATTGACCAATGGACAGAGGCGCTCCGACGAGCGTATGAAGATGCAGCGTGGCGGCAGCAAGCGGTTGAGCAAGGGTTCGTCGAGGCCAAACGCTATAGCTGGCAACTGACAGCGGCGCAAACCATTCGTAGTTATCAGCAAGCGCTTGGCACGCCATAGGTGTTAATATACGACGCGGTTCACTTAAATCCCGTTCATTTTCCTAGTTGAGATCAATAGTATTTCGAGAGCCATGAGCAGCACCAATATCATTCCGCCTAAAAGAAATTTTTATATGCCACCGGGCTTTTACCCGCTGCTGGATGCACTGCTGGTCTTTATTGCTTTCGTCATCGCCTACCATGTGCGCTATGAGCTGCAACTCATTCGCCCTGTTTTCGACCCCAATCAAGCGCCGTTCCAGCCTTACCTGCCGTATACAGCTATTTTCGCCGCGATGATTTACGTCAATTATCGCGCCAGCGGCCTGTATAACAACACGCGCGGACGCTCGTATTGGGACGAGTTGTATGCGGTCATCAACGGTGTAACCAATTCGACAGTTGTTCTGTTGGGCTTGTACTTCCTGTTCCAACCGCTGGTTTTTAGCCGTTTGATGGCTCTGTACGCGGCGGCAATTAGCATCGTGTTACTGGCGGTGGCACGGGCTTTACGGCGTGTCGTCCGCGCTTACCTGAGAACCAAGGGTTATGGCATCCAACGCACACTAATTATCGGCGCGGGTGACGTGGCAATGGCTGTCGTCCGTACCATGATCGCCCGTAAAGAACTCGGCTATCTGCCGATTGGTTATGTCGACGATGATCCGACACGCGCGAATACCGATTTAGGGCGCGTCAAAGGTTTAGGCGGACTCAAAAACCTCGGCAAGACGATTCAAAATCATGGTGTCGATCTGGCGATTATTACGCTGCCGTGGAGTGAACATGACCGCATTCTTGATCTGGTGCAGGTGTGCCGCCGCGCTAAAATTGAAGTGCGTGTCGTACCTGATTTATTCCAATTGAATATGCGTCAGGTGCAGATCGAAAACTTGGATGGCATTCCCCTGCTGGGCGTGAACGGTGATGCGGTGCTGCTCGGACATCAGCGCATGCTCAAACGTTTGATTGATGTCGGTCTGATTCTGCTGGCATCGCCCGTTTTGCTCGTTCTTTTTCTGTTGGTCGGTCTCGCTATCCGTCTGGAAAGTAAAGGGCCGGTTCTTTACACTCAAAAGCGGATCGGACTCAACGGCAAAGCGTTCGATCTGATTAAGTTTCGCAGCATGATTCTCAACGCTGATGACTTACGGGCGCAACTGGTTAAAGAATCAGGCGAAGATCCACGTCATCCCAAGATCAAGAATGATCCACGTATCACGTTTGTGGGGCGCTTCATCCGTGCCACCAGCCTCGATGAACTGCCAAATCTGATTAATGTTCTGCGCGGACAAATGAGTCTGGTTGGGCCGCGTCCACCCACACCGGATGAAGTGCAGTTGTATGAGCCGTGGCATATGCAGCGGTTGCAAACACTTCCCGGTCTGACGGGATTGTGGCAGGTCAATGGTCGCAGCGATGTGCCATTTGATGAGATGTGCTTGCTGGATATTTATTACATCGAAAATTGGTCAGTGGGGATGGACGCCCAAATCCTGATGATGACCTTGCCACGCGTGCTGCTGCGACATGGCGCATATTAACCAGAGCTTATGCTAAAACGCTTTATTCACCTGATTCCACGCCGAAAATTGACACTTATCCTCAGCGTTTTGAGTTTGTTGACGCTTGGTCTTTTGACGTTGATGGTCACGCGCGTTTACAGTGCGGATTATGCTAAAAACCTCATTTTCACCAGCGATAATGTGCCGCAATATCCGGTAGCGATCATTTTCGGCGCGTGGGTGGATAACGATGGTCAGCCCAGCGCGGTTTTGGCAGATCGCGTCATGATGGGGACGAACCTCTACAAAGCAGGTAAGGTCAAAGCGTTGCTGCTGACCGGTGATAATCATATCGACAGTTACAATGAGCCGGAAGCCATGCGCCAATATGCACTCAGTTTAGGTGTACCTGAATCAGCGCTTGTACTCGATTACGCTGGCTTCCGCACTTACGATAGCTGCTACCGTGCCCATGCTATTTTTAAGGTCGATCAAGCCATTCTCGTCACGCAAGCCTTCCATCTGGATCGCGCTTTACTGACCTGCAACAATCTCGGTGTGATGTCAGTGGGCGTGGCTGCTGATGCCGTGCGACCGGAAGGTTATTCCCGATCTATGCTGCTGACCAGCGAAGTGCGCGAGTTTCCATCCACAGCGATGACTTTTATCGACCTCATCAGCGGCAAAAAGCCATATTTCCTCGGTGATCCACTGCCCATTTTCGGCAACCGCTAACATCCGTTACAACTTATTCTGATGCGATATAGACCAAATCTGTGATACACTGTGATTAGTGCTTAATTTCACGAAGTCATTTTGAGGCCACTATGGTCACTGCGATTTACGATGGTTATTGTGTCATCTGCAACCAAACACGGCGCACGGTTACGGCATTGGATTGGCTGCACCGCGTCGAATTCCTCAATATCCACAACTGGAATGAGGTCAACAGCCGTTATCCGAGTCTCGATTACGAAACGGCGATGGGGCAGATGCATCTGGTCACAGCCGATGGTCAATTAGTGGGTGGCTTCCCCGCTGTGCGGCGGATGATGCGTGAACTACCGCTGGGTTATCCGATTTGGCTGCTGCTGCAACTGCCCGGTATGGGTATACTGGGTGACAAAGTTTATAAGTTCATTGCCCGTAACCGTTACCGCATCAACCGCTTCTTCGGGATGCCCGTTTGCGAAAACGGAAGCTGCAAAATTCACACTTAATTTCTGCTATACCAATCGAGTCGCATCGTGTCAGAAACCACCCTCAGCCAAATCACCGACCATGTTTATTGGATGTCACCGGGCAAGCCTGATCGCCCTTCACTGTGCGCGGTGGTCGGCACCAACCGCACGCTGATGTTGGAAGCGGGTGCTTCTGCGGCTCATGTGCGACTTTTTCTGGATGCGCTGACCAATATGCAAGTGCCGCAGCCCGATTTGGTCGCGCTCACCCACTGGCATTGGGATCATATTTTCGGGGCGGCGGAACTCAACATTCCGATCATCGCCCATGCCCAAACGGCTGAATCAATGGCGGTACAAGCCAGCTATCAATGGACGGATGCTGCTCTTGATGCGCGGGTCGGCAATGGCACCGAAATCGCCTTTTGCGCCGATAACATCAAACTCGAACTGCCGGAACCGCGCGACATCAATATCATTCAACCCGACATCATTTACAACGAGACTCTTGAGATCAATCTGGGTGACGTGAATGTCCATCTTCAGCATGTGGGTGGCGACCATGCGGCGGACTCATGTGTGATGCACATCATGCCGGATCGTGTTTTGTTTTTGGGCGACTGCTTATATGATGCTATCTACACGCCGACGCGTTATTACACCACACGGCGGCTTTTCCCGCTGTTGGATACGATCCTGAACTTCGAGGCGGATTACTACGTCGAAGGTCATACGCCGATGGTTCTATCACGGGCGGAGTTGATGGAGATCGTGGATAAGATGCGGCTGGTGGGGAATACGGTTGATCGACTGGCAGGGGATCAAGTCGAGGTGAGTAAGCACTTGAGCGAGCAACTGAACGCGCCACTGGATGAAGATACCAAAGGCTTCATTGAAACCTTTGTAGCCGGTTACAAGCTCGACCATCCGTAGTCAATCGAATAGCGTCAGCAGCGAGTCGCAATCCGTCTGGATGAGAAATTCCAACAACGAACGCGCCTCGTCAAAATGGCTGACCTCCATCAACGATACCAGCTTTTCATAGAGCAGTAAGCGTTCTTCGTGGCTGTGTAGGCTGCGTGGCGTTCGCATCTGGCGCACAATCTCCAACAGATAAATGCGGTTATGCAAACTTTGTAGTATTTCGGTAGTCTGGGCTTTACCAGACAATTGACCGATTAAGCTGTGAAAATCAAAGATCGCCTCGCTGGACTCTTCCAACTCACCTTCCAACATATCTTTGCGGGCCGTCTGGATTATGCGTGAGAGCTGCGACAAATCTTTGCGGTTGGCCGTTTTCATCACCCAGCGCAGGGCTAAACTTTCAACGGCTTGCCACAATGCGTAGAGTTCGATGATCTCATCGCGTGTGAATGAGCGAACATAAACTCCATGCCGCGCGTGTTTGACGACCCATCCCGCCGTTTCGAGCAGACGCAGGGCATCGCGGATGGTGTTCTGGCTGACATTCAGCTTGGCGGCGAGCGTCAATTCAAGCAAACGCTGCCCGCTGACATAAGCTCCTGCGCGGATCGCCTGTCGAATCTGTTCTGCAACCGTCTCGGCGCGTGTGGCTCCGGCCTCACTGCCGTATTCACGGCGCACGCTAGGCATAGATGTTCATTGGATTAACAGCCGACGGTTCTAGAAAACGACAACAGATAGACATCAATACCAGTACCTATCTGGAAATTTAAATTAGAATGCCGGACGCGACATGCGGTTAGATCAAATGAGTCGGTGTTTTTCTCGCCAGAGGCTAAAGCCGCCCGGCTCCATATTCCGACAGGAAGCAGGCTAAAGCCCGCTCTAACCTGTCGGCATACTTGGCTGATGACCAAGTCTATCCTCTTGAAGACACCTTTGTTTACGTACATATCATTGATCCAAGTTTATGTCGCGCAACATGTATGCCGTCCGTTATAACAAGTAAAGTAGACCGAAAATTCAAACAACTTTTCATCTACTTTGAAATCCAACTGGCAGATTGTCCACCCTGATTCGTCACTTGCACGATATTGCTGCCATCCGCCTTCATGATGAATACCTCGTCACGACCTGTGGAAGCAGCCACCGTCGAGAACGATATATACTGACCATCGGGGCTGTAATCCGCGCCCCACTCTAATCCCACGCCATCATATAAAATCTTGGTATCGCTGCCGTCCGCGTTCATCACAGCCAACGCCGAGTCGCCTAGTGCTTGATGGTCGCCAATAGCCGCTGTGAGGAACAGAATTTGTTTACCATCGGGACTAAAACAGGGTGAACGGTCACGCGTGTCGTTATTGGTGAGCGTAGTAAAAGCTTGGCTTGCCAGAATATAGCGACCAATTTCCCACTTGCTGCTGTCGCGCGGTGTGCCCGTCGTGAACACCAATTCGGTCATGTCAGGGTTATAACGGGGATGGCTATTGCGCTGACTATTGCTAAAAATCTGTTGCAGACCGCTGCCGTCCGGCTGCATAGAATACACATCAAAGGTGCCATCGTTGCGCGTATCCGACGAAAAAATAATCTGCTTTCCATCGGGTGACCAACTCGGCACGTTGTCCAAAACCGTATTATTGGTGAGCTGACGGACGTTATTGCCATCAATATCCATCGCATAAATATCGAAGTCACCGTCGCGATCCGATTGGAACACAACCGTTTTACCGTCAGGCGAAACCGCCGGATAATCATCCACATGTTCGTCCGTCGTCAAGCGGGTTTCGGTACCGGTGGTCAAATCCATTTTATAAATATCATAATTACTGTTGCGGTTATCAAAGTACACAATCCCGCCGCCAATCGCAGCGATGGTCGCGCTCACACCCTGCGTCGATTGAACGCCCACCGGAGCAATCGCGGGTGTACCTTCTTGCGTGGCTGTACCCGGCACAAGGTTGTCTCTTGCCGCCGCGCTAGTCGGGTCAAGTGTGGGGATAATACCGCTCTGGTCATCGCCCGATCCGTCGATGGTGGATGGACCTTGCACCTGTGCGGTAGGCGTTGTATTAGAGCGCTGGTTCATATTACTGACGATGATGGTCACGATCAGCACCACCAGCGCCAGCAGACCGCATCCGATCAAGCCACCGAGGGCCGCACTCGCCCACACATTGCCTGTTTTTGGTTTGCGTCTGACCGATGTGTGACCCTGCGAATAACCGCTGTTCGTCGGATTAGGTGTCATGGTCGGAACGAGCGGCACGCTGTAAGATTGCTGCGGCATAGCCGAGACTGGTTGCTGCGGTGGTGGTGATGGTGCCGTTGGTTCCGGTATCGGTGTCGGCGCGGTTGGCCGTTGGAAACCGGGCTGCGTGTCATGCATACTCATGACGGGCTTGTTGACCGCGCGTTTGAGCGCTTCTGACAGGGCTACAGCATTCGGGAAGCGTTCTTCACGTTTTTTGCGCAGCGCCTTAAAGATGACTTCTTCAATCGCAAACGACAAATTAGGGTTGATTGAGCGCGGTGAAGGTGGCGGCGCAGTCACCTGCAAAACCGCGATGCCATAGGGCGTATCACTCTCAAAAGGGCGGCGGCCTGTCACCAATTCAAACAGCATCACACCCAGCGCATAAATATCACTGCGTCCATCAAGAGGCATGCCCTGCGCCTGTTCAGGACTCATATAGCTCGGTGTTCCAACGACACCTTGAGTGGTAATCCCTGAAGGTGCGGCTTCGCCCAACACCCGCGCGATGCCGAAGTCAGTCAAATAGGCACCGCCATCGTCGTCCAGCAGCACATTACTCGGCTTCAAATCACGGTGCAGGACATGTTTGCTGTGGGCATAATCCAAAGCTGGAGCAATTTGCTCAATAATATCCGCGACCATTTCCAGTTCGATAAACCCATTTTTGAGGAGATCATCGACCGAACCACCCGGCATATAGCGCATGACGATGTACGGCTGTCCGTTGTATTCGCCATAATCATGCACCGGCACAATGTTGCGGTGTTCCAACTTGGAAACAATCGCGACTTCCTGATTAAAACGTTGAATATAGGTATCATCTTTGACGTACTGCTCAGGCAGCACTTTAACAGCTACCGAGCGATTCATGGATACCTGATGAGCGCGAAAAACGGTTGCCATACCGCCTCTGCCGATCACATCCTGAATCTCGTAGCCGCCGATTGTCTTACCGATCAAATCATCCGCCATAGCGTTTCCTCATTGACGGGCAGGCACGCCCTGTTGGTGATTATACGGCATAGTCACACCCTAAAACAAACGCGGATTACGCCTTGTGACATACATCAGATATATAATCATCAGCAACAACCACATAGTAACAAAAGATTACGACATGGAACTGATCACATTCTTCAATATTGGTTGGCAGCGTTGGCGTTCTCATGGCTTGTTAGCCCTTTTCACCCTCGCCGGATGTTATATCATCCATTTGTATTCACCTTACGCCGATTTAAATTACATTATTACCCTCGCCTGTGGTTATATCAGTCTGATTTTGATCGTCTTTTCGCTGCTGATCGGCCCCTACAAACTGCTGTACCTACGCAAAAATCCGGTAAACCTCGACCTGCGGCGTGATGTGGGCATCTGGGCAGGCATCAACGGCTGCCTCCACGTAGCGGCTGTTTTGCTAGCACGCACGCGCGGTGATGTCATTTTCCTATTCTTGCGACCTAAACCGCAGGGTGTGGGTTATGATTTGTTGATGTCGCCGCAGGGCATCAGTAATAATCTTGGCCTCGTCGCCACCTTTATTCTCATTTTACTATTGGTACTTTCCAACGACATCTCACTCAAATACTTCAAAGGCAAACGTTGGAAATTTTTACAGCGTTTTAATTACGGATTGGTCGTTCTGGCCTTTATACACACGGTTCTCTACCAGCGCTTTGGCAACCGCGCACGTGGCTTTGTGATCCTCACCCTTGTGCTGGCAGTCGCGGTTCTTGTCATACAAGCTGCCGGATTCTTTCTCTACAACCGCAACGCTAGCCGTATGAAAAACCATCACCGAGTCCGGCAGCAGTAATCGTTCGCCAACCGGATTGATGCCTTTGCAACTATTTCGTAATTATTTTCTGCTAAATAAGCTATATTGGAGATACGCGGCACATCCCACAGACGCTATCCCCTACTCCGCGATCATAATTGGCATCAATCGCTTTACATCGACTGAATAGGAGTTGAGTGATGAACCCGACAGATGTGTTGAAGTACGGTCATAGTTTTGTCACCCGCACCATCGATGGTCTGCCCTTCTCGAATTGGGAAGCCGCTGGGGTTTGCGGTGTTTGGTCAGTTAAGGACATTATCGGTCATTTGGCTGCTTATGAACTGATGCTCACCGAAGTCCTCGCGCCGTTTTCTGGCCTCCGCATCGAAAGCAAAATCATGCCGCAGATTGGTCAGGTGGGCGTTGCGGCCTTCAACGATGCCCAAGCCGCTTCGCGACAAAACCTCACCCCCCAACAAGCACTGACCGAATATACCAATAACTTTACATATAATCAGGAAACAGTCGTCCCCAAAATACCTGCCGCCACATGGTCACAAGTCGGGACGCTGCCGTGGTACGGAGCAGAATATTCGCTGGATGATTACATTGTTTACAGCTTCTACGGTCATAAGCGCGAACACTCTGCCGAAATCAATGTCTTCAAAGATCGCCTCAAATCCGGCTGAGTAATAAACCTTTAGGCTGTCTACACCGAATTTAATGTTATGACTGAGATAACCATCGGGGCATTATTGGGCTCAAAACTATTTGTTACGCGATATTGACTAAAAGGGGTGCTGAATGGGTGGATCAAACTTCGCTTTACAATGGCCGTCCGATTCGGGAAAAGTCACCGTTCCTTACGACGCGGCAACAGGAGTCGTCCGCATTGCAGCGGCGGCTGGGGCAACAGTCAAGGCAGCGGCGGCTGGAAAAGTTGTGACGGTCACGGCTGACCGCATTGAAATCGCTTCTGATAGCTACCTGCTGATCTACGGTAATTTGCGTAAAGTTACGCCGACGGTCGGGCAAGCGGTCAACGCGGGTGATTCGTTGGGCGAGTCGGCAGGGCCAGACATCAGTCTCGCAGTGCGGCAAACGATTGATCCTACACCGCTGCTGCCATCCACGCCTGTTCCAGCACCCGCACCTATCCCCGGCACACCTCAAACCAAGCTCTATCTCTCGCCTAATACCAGTGGTGTCCGCATCCGCGAAAAACCGGTCGATGGCAATCCGCTTTTATCAGTCGGCACCAGCGATGTTTTAGAAGTCATTGAACCGATTGACGCGGCCCGTAAGAAAATTGGCGTTAACGGTGAATGGATTAACGTAAAAACGCAAACCGGCATCAGTGGCTTCAGTGCCGGTCAGTTCTTGCAAGAATATACCGGTCCATTCCCCATTCCCGCGCCCGCACCTGCCTTAACAGGTATCACAGGCATGAACCTCGACATGAATAATCCGCTGGGTCATCCTGTGGCGGATCGTCTCAAAGGCATTGGTTGGATTCGCGTCAAGTTCAATGTGTCGTTTAATCCTGCCAACAATACCTACGGCAACACCGATGTGAACGCGGCTTTCAACCGAATGCGCCCCATGCTTCAACCCTATGTAAATGCCGGTATCAAAGTCTTGATGGTCTTTACCCACCAACTGTATGGCGAAGGTGCGGGTTACAATTGGCCGCAAATGGATAGCGGTCGCTGGAACGAATTCATTCCAAAGTATGCCGATTATGCCAAGCGTACCGCTGCCCTATTCGCGGGTACAGGCCTCGTCCAGTGCTATCAAATTTGGAATGAGCAGGATACGCCACCCGCCATCGCCCGCGCTGCCGTGCCTATTCCCGCCAAAGATTATGGCAACATGCTCACCCAAACCATCCGCGCCATCCGCAGTGTGGACTCAAAGACCACGATCATCACCGGTGGGCACACGGGCGGGCCGGACGCTGGTGGGGCTTATGCCCGTGCCACGCTGGCGGCTATGCCCCCTGATGTGCGCCCTGATGGCTTAGCATCACATCCCTATGGGCGCGGTGTCAGTGGTCATAAATTTAGCAATTTTGGCCCGTTAGACGAGGAAATCCGCAAATACAGCGTCATCATGCCCGGAAAGCCTGTCTGGTTCACCGAATGGGGCGTACTGGATCGGCAAGGTGATAACAGCGTCGTTGGTGATGTCACCACTTATGTGACGGGCTTTGTCAACATCATCAAGTCACAATTTGCCAGTCAGGTGGCCGCCGCCATGTGGTACGCGTGGGCCGACGGCATGGATAATGGTTATGGTTTGGTCGCTGCCAATGACCAACCCAAGCAGCCGCTCTATCAAAAGTTCATCACGCTGTAACCATCAGTCCACTTGCAGGATTTAAGGACAAATAAAAAGAGCCTCTCAAATGAAAGGCTCTCGACAATTGTTTGGCTGCCGATCAGCAAGTACGTCAGATTTACTAGACCTTATCTGATGTATTGCCACCCGCGAGAATTTGATGCACGCCTTGGTTAGTTTTGTTGAGCAATTCCTGAATTGCCTTTACCTGTTCCGGCGAACCATAACGACCCGCTTGCATTAAACTTTCGAGCAGCGCCATTGCGGTGTGTCGAAGGTCAGAACGCATTTCCCTATTTGGCTCAGCGCCGCGCATCCCACCACGTTCGCCCCCGAAATTCTGCTTTTGCTCTTCGAGGAGCTTTTCGCCCGCAGCGGTGATTTTGTAAGTGCGTTTGCCGTCAACGGTTTCGCTGGTCAGATTGCCTTCATCTTCCAATAATTGAAGTGTGGGATAAATAGTACCCGGACTTGGACGATAGAACCCACCATAGCGTTCTTCCAACACTTTGATCAGTTCGTAGCCATGACGTGGTTGTTCCTTGATGAGTTCCAACAGAATGAACTTAATATCGCCCCGCCGTTGACGTTTGCGTCCGCCCTCTCCAAAGTCACGCCCGAAGGGGCCGCGACCACGCATCTTATCCGCAAAATGCTTCCGTTTATGTCCATGACTATCCATGTCAAAATCTTGATCATGGTCGCCCCGATTAAAGAACTCGTGAAATCTAAACATTGTATCCCTCCACAGTTAACGATATATCGTGATATGTCACTACAGTAACATGATAACGATATATCGTCAATAGGTCGCTATACTTTTTGCTAGGTATATTGAGCGCTGTAACGGCTGTAAACTCGCTAATTGATGTTACAGAACTGTAATGTCCTACCAATTTTATTCGCTCCGAAAAAAACCACATCTATCTCCCTCTGATCTCTGCGTTCTTTGTGTCTCTGTGGTTAAATCTCTCTGTATTGGTCTTCGCGGTTTGGCGGTTCAACCGTGTTTTCGGCTACAATGGTAGAGCTTTCTTGTCGACTATGAAGGAGAAAGATCAATGACGACAACGCCCCCGATTTCCCACGCGCTTGTACTACCTGAAATCGACTTTCTAACGTGGCTCAAAGCCACCGATGCCTATACCAAAGCCTTTCCGCGTGTCGTCATCGTCCGTTCACCGGCGGGTAACGACCTCAATCGCTACCGCAATATCACTGCCGTGCAAGCCCCCGGTGTATGGGTCGGCAACGATGCCCTGACCCATATCCGCCGCGTTTACCCGATGGTCGTGCGTGTCGATGTCATACGTGCAGCCACGCCCAACGACCTTGCCGCAGTCCTGCAACAACGCATCACGCTTAATGATCGCTACGGTGAAAAACTCACTCCCGCGAATATTAATGACCGTTTCACCCTCGAATGGATGTCGGATGCCCGTCCGGCGCGGATTACACGCGGCTTTAACGACACGTCCGGCGTGGATGGCAAACCCAACGAAGGCTTGGAAATCTATGCACCCACTGCCACACCCATACGGGCTGGTGCTGCTGGTATCGTCACCAGTGTCGTCCGCCAAACGAACAGCTTAGGCTACGGTCAATACCTTCAAATATCGACCACCCTCAGCGGCTTGAGCTTTATCACTACCTATGCCCGATTGAACAACATTCGCGTCACCATCGGCCAAAGTGTCAAAGTGGGTGATGTCATTGCCGAGTCGGGCGCGGAAGCCATCAAAATCGTCGTCCAGCAGCCCGGTAAAGGCTTGGGTGGCTATATCCTGCCGAATATCGTTGACCCCACCATGATGATCTACTGGCAGGGCTTGCTGCTCAAAATCAACGTCAGCGGATTGCGTATCCGTGAACGTCCCGGTACGGATTTCGCGGTCATCGGGCAGCTCACACCCTTTGACCGCATCGAATCGCTGGAACCGCATGGCCGTACGCTACTCAAAGTCGGGCAGGAAAATCAGTGGATTAAAATCCGTTCGCCGCAAACAATTGAAGGTTATGCCTCTGCCCAATATCTCATCGCGGACGAAACCGGCGGCCTCAACGCCCTCAATATGACGGGCATAAACCTCGACATTCTGCATCCACTGGGCAAGCCGACAGCCTCTCGACTCAAGGGTACGGGCTTTGTGCGCTTCGCCTACTC
>JACDGI010000920.1 GCA_013821665.1 Anaerolineae bacterium | reverse complement strand
ACCCTCATAGGATGCAAGCTGCGAGAGGTCTACGCCGGGGGAGAGTTTCACAATCACTTGCTGGTGAGGCCATGCCTTGATTGTCGAAAGTGGCGGGAAGTAGTGTTCCACATTATGAATACGGTTGCCCTGCTCATCACGTCTACCGGGATCAAAGAAAGCGACACCGGCAGCGGGTAAGTCCGTGCGAACATCAGCGAGTTGAAAACGGGCGTTCAGACCTAAAGCAGCAGCGTTATGACGGGCGATTTCAATCCGAACAGCATCCAGATCAAGGCCGATAACTTCCGCACCGATTGAGGCGAGTGCCAGAGAATCCGCACCGATACCACAACACGCATCAACGACTCTGACTGCACCAACCTGAGACGCACGATAACGCCTCACTAATGGATCGCTGGCTTGTTCAAGAGCGTCACGCGTGAAGAACATGAGGCTGGCATCTGCACCAAATTTATCGGCAGCTTTTAGACGAAGTCGCGCTATTTCTAAGGCGGCGCGTGTCTGATCGGCACTATAGTCTTTGCGGAGGGTTGTTATTAATGGGAGAGTGGCTGATTCGCTGAGATCTGTTGAGGCTAAACGGGTTAATAAGCGAGTACCAAGTTCAGAAGACAAAAACTCAATATCGGGAAGCGAAATCGTCATAAGCTGGAGTCTATCGTTGGGGCAATCCGTTTATTCGTCGGCGGCTTCGGCAGTGGCATGGTCAATATCCAACATGGCAACGTTTTGGGTATCAAAGATTTCGTCGCTGGGGTTGAGGATCGTCGGATAAGGCCATTGTTTGACCACATCCCATTTGAACTTGGCGATCTTATTGACGTTAGTGATATGCCCTGCCATAACCGCCGGCTGCATAAACTCGACGGCTTTGGGAAGACTGCTGAAGGTTAACAGCACAACTTCATTATCACCTTCAACACCAACTGCTTGCCATGTGATCGTATCGTCAGAAGTCAAACGCCATGCTGGTTTATGCGGTGTTTGATGGATGAGCAAATGGAGATAACGGGCAGTACGAACGGGTGAGTCCTGAGCGGCGACCTGTTTAACGCGGTCAACCGTGTGGACTTCGGTATGCGGCTTTTCGCCACGCATCAACGTACCAACAGGCAGGGGACAATCCGCGCCGACTTCGACCAAAATACGGGTGTAGTCGGCGGCTTCCAACGTTTTGACATAGGCTTCAGAAGGATCAAGCTGGGAGTTTAAGATGATCAGGCGGCCACCGGGGCGTAATGCACGCATGGCAGATTTCAGCAAATCGGGCGATGGGTCGCACTCGTAAGCGGCAACCGCATCTACACTATCGGCCTCTATACGCCAACCGGTGGGTTTTTTAGGCGAATAGACGACCTCAACGTCGGGACGCTGCTCACGCAAAATAGCGGCTGTCTTACCCATGACATCAACGAGGCGTAGGCTGGCACCGCTCGGCGGCAGATGCTTCGCCATTGCCTCAATGAGCAGGCGTTCAACACGAGGCGTGGCGACCATTACTTACGCTTATTAACTTGCTGAGCGGCGGCGTGAACCAGTTCCACGACCTCAACCCACTCTTCTTCAAAAAAGTGAACGGTAACGGCACCTAATTCCAGATGGTAAACAATTTCGCCATCGGGTTCGTGCGAAATCCAAGCGGCATAATTTTCTGTAACCGAAAGGCTTTCGGTTTTGACTTCTTCAGATTCAGACATGCGTTAATTTCTCCTTGCGCCCAGCCATTCGCGAATTTGCGGGCTAATGCGGATCTCAACCCCGGTGGACAGTCTGCGCCGTAACCAATCACTAATTGGTGTTTTATTTTTTCTACGGACGACCGACGGGAAGGGGTCACGATCCATCAGTTTACCATAAATATATTGCCCGAAAATCCGCAGACTGGCAACTGTTGGTGCGGCAAGGATAATACCCAAGACACCAGCGAGGCTGGCACCGGCGATTATGCCCAATATGACCGCGATGGGGTGCAGGTTCAAACTGCCGCCCATGATGCGGGGCACGAGGATATAGGCCTCGATATTTTGCAAGAGTGCCCAGATGATGACGACAGTAACAGCAAAGGGAAAACCCGCTATGGCCGGGAACGTGGTCGATTGTGCTGTCAAAGCCAATAGGGCTGCCGGAAAAATCGCCAAGCCGGAACCGATGCTGGGAATAAATTCTAGCAAGGCCGAAATCATGCCCAAGATCAAGGGATTAGGCATCCCGATGACGGTGGCAACGGTAAAGACAACCGTTCCCATGATGAGCGCGAGAGTCAATTGACCGCGCAAATAGGCGTTCCAGACCTGCCCCAACTCGTAAAGCAGACGGCGTGCATCCCCTTGATATAAGGTCGGCAGCAACTGAACACCTTTATCGGCAAAAATCGAACCATCGCGCATCAGGAAAAACATGACCGACAGCAAAAAGATCGTATTGATGATGGCGTTGAGCGCACCACCAACCACATCAAAGGCGGGGCCGGTCAGCGACTGAACGAAGGATTGGGTCGTCCGAACCGGATCAAAGTCGCTCAGATTAATCATGTCGCTGATATGTTTCATGCCAGTGGCGGTCTGAAGGCGTTGAAGCGGTATGAAAGCTTCGCCATTGATGAGGATCGGATCACCATTAAAGGTCAGCGGTTGGTTAAGCGTATGTTCCAAACTCAGCTCGGTATCGCGCAAAAGTGCTGGAATGCGGCGGGCAAATTCTTCAAGTTGTGCCACTAAAACTGGCACAACAACCAATAAGACGATGATGAAGGCCGTCAAAATCACCAGAT
>JACDGI010000919.1 GCA_013821665.1 Anaerolineae bacterium | reverse complement strand
CATGGGTGGTGAGTTGCCAACTTGAATAGTACCAAGCAACTCAAATCCATGTCGTTCGTAGAATGGGATATTCTTCGGGTTTGAGGATTCGAGGTAGGCCGGAATTTTTTCCCGATCACATGAGACAAGGGTATGCTTCAATAACTTTGAGCCGTACCCTTTGTTATGGTGGGTCGGGTCAACACCCATGAGTTGCAAATACCAATGTGGCTCAAGAGGGTGATAGCGACTCATCTGTTCCAGAACAGCCATCACTTCTCCTTGATCGCGCTCAGCAACGGTACTTTCAAGCGCCCCAATCACTGCTACTTCATCAAGGTGGACATCGGGCGGAAGCCAAAGCGCTGCACCTGAGTAGCCGTCAAGGTAGTAGACGCTCCCATATTCAAACGCTTTGCCACTGAAGGCACTGACAAGTTTTGGGAAATTTACGAGATACTGATGCGGATCAGGATACAACCAGCGCTCGATGGGATCTGCGCTGAATGCCAATAGGATGACAGCGGTGGTTTGATTTTCATCGGAGGCAGTTGCAGTCTTGACCGTTGGTAGTAACATTTTTCCCTCAATGAGTAGCAGCTTGTTACTCCGGTCAAAGTTGTGCCATTCACACAGGCTTAGCAGCTAATACAATTTCTTGACTTACCGCTACTCCATCGGTGTAGGTTCAGGGGTTGATGTTTTATGGCGACCCAGACCGAGCTTTTGCAGCGCCATCGAACTATAAGACTGTCCGTCCTCAGTGACCAATGGGAGCGTAATTGGTTGCTCAATCGGCAGACGTATTGTGAAAACGGTCTGCACGTTTGGCGTACTCTTGACCTCAATCGTGCCACCGTGCGCCTCGACGATCCATTTGGCAATTGAAAGCCCCAGCCCCGCGCCGCCTGTATTGGTAATACGCGCTCGCGAGGTGTCGGCCTGATAGAAGCGGTCGAAGATATGGGACAAATCTTCGGCTTCGATGCCGATACCCGTATCCGTGACCTGCAAGATGGCTTCATGCCCGGTATGGCGCAGTGCCAGGCCAATTTGCCCACCATCCGGTGTAAATTTGAGGGCGTTACCGATCAGATTCAAAAGCAGTTGCTTAAGGCGGTCAGCATTGCCCTTCAAACGCACCGGCTCGATTTGAAGGATTCGCACCAGCAAGTTGCGGTCTTTTGCGAGGATGCGGGCTTCTTTAAAGACTTCGCCTACCACCGTATCGAGATCAATTTCGCTCATATCAATGGTCAGGTTGCCGTAATCCGCGCGTGCCAGCAGCAGCAAATCGTCCACCATGCGCGACATACGAGCCGTCTCGCTTTGCATAGCATCCATCGACATATCATCCATGCCGTAGCGCTTTACCAAATCGAGGTTGCCACGTATAGCGGTGAGGGGTGTCCGTAGTTCATGCGAAACATCAGCGACTAACCGGCGCTGTGCTGTGAACAAATGCTCAAGACGATCCATCATGCGGTTGAAAACCACCGTCAGCCGTCCCAACTCATCCATCGGGCCGTTCCAAGCGAGGCGCGTTTCCAAATCTTTAGCCGTGACGATGTTGTCAGCGGCTTCGGTCAGCGCCTCGATAGGTTTCAAGGTCTGGTCGGAGAGCCAATAGCCGAGTCCCAATGAAGCCAACACTGCTAAGATGCCACCACCCAGCATAAACAGCGATAAACGGTTGGTTGCTTGGTTGACGGTATCGAGCAGGTCAGCAACTTGGATCATGCCGTAATTGGTATCGTCACCCGTTACCCGCAGCGGAATGGTCAGCACCCGCACTTCGGAATTATTCACATTGACCGTTGAAAATTGGGCGGTATTTCCCTTGAGGGCGTTGCGATCCAGTGGCTGGTCATAATCACGCAAATTGTCTGATTGCGCTCTCAGTACTACATCATCGGAACCATCACTTTTGGGTTCCCATGCTTGGATGAGAATGTTGGAGGCGCGGAAAATGTCCAGTTTTGGCAGGACGATAACGGTTTGGGTTGGCGTACCAAACTCGCGAAGACGGTACGAATCACTATTTTGGATGACCTGATCGCCCATCTCACGCAGGGTTGCATCAATCGTTTCGATCCATGTTGCCCGAATAACCGAGAACACGCCTAATCCAAAAAAGATTATGACGAGTCCCAATAGTCCGGCATACAACAGGATCAGCTTTTTACGGATGGTCATGCGATTGACTACTTACTACTTCGACCCAAAATGATTGCTGATGAGTGTTGCGTATTAAACAGTGAACACAATCTTTTTGGGCTTATGAACACAAACCCTATTCTTCCTCACGCAAGACGTAGCCCACGCCGCGCACGGTATGAATAACGCGCGGCGAACTTTCGGTTTCGGTTTTCTGCCGCAAGTAGCGCACATAAACCTCAATGATGTTACTTTCGCCACCGAAGTCGTAGCCCCACACGCGATCAAAAATCACGTCGCGCGTCAAAACCTGTCGCGGATTACGCATGAACAATTCGAGCAGTTCGTACTCTTTGGCCGTCAGATCAATCGGGCGTTCACCACGATAAGCGCGGTGTGTGCCGGTATCCAACGTCAAATCGGCAAAGCGCAGGATTTCGGGGCGTGAGGCTGGCACCGAGCGGCGGAACAAAGCCCGTACCCGTGCCATCAATTCGTCTACCGAAAAAGGCTTCACCAGATAATCGTCTGCGCCTGCATCCAAACCGGCGACCCGATCTTTAATGTCATCCTTGGCGGTGAGCATCAAAATCGGCACATCGCTGGCCGCGCGTAATCGCTTACAAACTTCTAATCCGTCTACCCC
>JACDGI010000137.1 GCA_013821665.1 Anaerolineae bacterium | reverse complement strand
GCCGTGCTGAGTTTGCTCGGTTTAGGCATACAACCGCCCGACCCCAGCATCGGCAAAATGATTAACGACTCGATGCCCTTCTTGGAGGCAAGTCCGTTGCAGGTCTTCTTTCCCAGCGCCGTATTGATGCTAATCGTCTTGACCGTATCATTCCTCGGTGATGGTTTGCGTGATGCCTTCGACCCTCAAAGTTTGCGCTAGTCACCCTTCTCCCCAATCGCGTTGCACATGTTGTAAAAGCCTTTTTCAAAACGTGTATTGCCTGCTCATTCAGTTTAGCGCTCACATAGTAAGAATCAATATTGTAGGGGCGCAAGGCTTTGCGCCCTGCAATACCCCACATTTCAGGTTAGAAAACTCGAACCAAATCCTATTGACACATATGAATTTTTGTTCTAAAATTGATTGTGGTAGTGGCTGCAAAATATCTGTATTTGATATTCAGAATACCGTTTTGTAGGGGTGCGAGGCTTTGTACCCTCCTAAGAAATCCGCCCACCGTCTTATTGAGAGGTCATAGAACTATTTTGGAGAACGCCGCATGTCATTATCAGCCCATCATCCACAACCTAAAATCATGGCAATGATGGCGGCGGCAATGCACAAATTGCACGGCGGCGGAAACAGCCGAGCAATCCGCTGCATTTGTGTCATTTCAGCGGCAGCAGCCGAACTTCCCGCCGACACAAAATGTCAATTCGGCGGTTTCTCCCCTGCTTCCCGCCATGCAATTCAGCGGGAAATATGCAAATTGTGCAATATTCGCCGCATTTGCCGCATTTTCTAGATGCGCCAATTCAACCAGCGGTTGAGAATGATAAAGCTGACAAGAGTCATAACGATCAAAACCACAATATCAATATAAAAAGTAATATCAATCGTTCCCGATATGACCCGTCGCAGCGCGTCAGCAGCATAGCTGGGCGGAAGAATATAGCCTAATAACCTCAAGGGGAGTGGTAACGATTGCCACGGAATAAATACCGGAGCCGCCATAATCAATATGAACAATAATAAGTTCACGATAATTTGGATCATTTCTAGGCTGTTTATCAGCGAACCCAGTGCCATCCCAATTGAAGACAGTGCTAATGCCGTAAGCGGCAGCAACAGCACAATCCAAATACTAAAATTCAAATCAACCTTATAGATAAGCGATCCAAATAGCATCGGCCCGATCATACCCGGTAAAGTGATCGTCAAACGGGACAGGATAATCGCCGTCACAAAAGCCACTTTATTGATTGGCAGCGATGCATAATAAAGCAGCATTCCCTCTTTTTTCATCGAGCCAATTCGTACAGCCATCGTATACAGCCCATCATTCGCTACCGAAAAAATAGCCGAGCCGCTGATGATGTAAATGAGGCTGTTAGTATCCGTTAGTCCGCTGCCTATTCGGGTGAAACCAAATACCATCGCCAGAGGGAGTACCAACGAAAAAATGAGATACCAATACCAGATCGTGCGTATTTCGAGCATTTGCTCAAGCCAAAGATACTTCAGATCAACGCCAAATTTACGCAGACCTTCAATTCGCGCCGAGGGCATCGGAGTATTGGTTATCTGAGGGAGATCCGCAACGCTCATGTGAACAATCTATCCGTTCGATTATTTAAATTCCAGATACACATCTTCTAACGAAGGTGGTGATAGTCGAAAATCATCAAGCCGTGCCATACCAATTTGCGTCATGATAAGATCCGTGGCCGCTGCGACCTGATTAGAGGTCAGTTGGACACTAAAATCACCGGTACGTTTACTGACTACTTCGCCCAGCGCACTCATTCGCTCGAACTCATTATCGTTCAGACTTTCGCCGTCCTTGAGCCGGAAATCTAAGCGCACCTTACCGCCAGAGTAAAGTTTCAGTTCACCGGGGGTGCCAAAAGCCACAATTTTCCCGTGCTGCATAACCGCTACCCGCTGAATGACGCGTTCAGCTTCTAATACATTATGCGTGACAAGCACACATGTCATACCTCGTTCACGGTTCAGCCGAGCAATCATATCCCAAACGATACGTCGTTTTTGCGGGTCAAGTTCGTTGGTTGGCTCATCAAGGACGACAACTTTTGGTGATCCCATCAGTGCCATCGCAAAGTTGGTTAAGCGTAGGATGCCACCACTTAATTTATGTACATAACGTTTGGCATATTCACCAATGCCTAATTCCTCAATCAATTGGCGTGTTTGTTGTTTGGCATCAGCATCATTCTGTCCACGCAGTCGTCCGGTATAGTGCAAAGCGCGTTCAACTTCGACATAACGCATTGGCAGTCCCGTTTGCGGGAGGAATCCGGTAATGCGCTTAATCTCTTTTGAATGCTTGGCGACATCAATACCTTCGAGCCAAATGGTGCCGGAAGTCGGCAGTGTTAACCCCAGTATTTGGTATACCAGCGTGGTTTTACCTGCCCCATTCGGCCCCAATAAACCGAAGATTTCGCCCTGCTTCACCTCAAAGGTCAAGTCATCATTGGCAATGACCGGTTGCTTGCCCGGATAGATTCGGGTCAGATGCTCAACACGAATAGAATTAGACAGGTTGGACATTGTTTATTCAGGTTGTGGAACGTGTGTGACCTTGCGTGACAGTCCCACGGTAGTCTCAGGATTTGCACTCAATTCCATCACACGGTTGTATTCTGCCTGCACCAGATCAGTCGTATATTGCCCACTGTAATCGGTCTTTGGAGAATAGAAACGGTCTTTAAACGCCAAATTCTCCAATATAGCCTGCATCGTTTCTTGTGTGATAAATAAGCTGGGGTAAGGAGTATAAAACATACGTAGATAATCCCCTCCGCTTAGTGCCAGAGGCATCGGAGAACGCCATTTCAGATCCCCACTTTTATTAGTACCGAGGTAGAAATGTGGCATCGGCACGTCTGTACCATAAACGGCACGCGAGAAATGACGATAGAGCGCACGATTAATATCTTCAAGATTCGCTAAAGATTTCAATTCAGCGTCTATTTTTTGAGCCTCAGCTTCACTCATTTTGCGATACATATCCCAAAATGAATATAACGGGATGGACGCAATCTCCCATAAGAGTTTGCGACGCTGTGGTTCATATTTCCACTGACGTTGATACTCGGCGAACTGCTGTGCAACCTGTTGAGCAGGATTATCGGGTGGCAACAGGAGTAAGGTATCAATGCCTACAAAGTAAGGATCGATTTCGTATTCTTTATAGAATGCAGTTGCATTTTCTCCAATCAGGCGCAGCATTTCCTGAGTAACAACTTCCGCATACTCTGCCCCTCGATTGTAAAATCCACGAAAAGAAAAGGCAGTAATAATCATATTCTGCCCACCCAAATCGTAAAACTTCTTACAGAATTCCCAGTACCGGCCTACCAGATACTCACCTTGAACAGCAAAGTCATCGATACGTCCCGGATCAACCGATTGCCGATTTTGCTCAAGTACATATGTGGTTCGAGTACCGCCGATTGCGAATACACCGGTTAAACCCTCAGGGTATCGTTCTTGAATGCGGTCGGCAAACGTTTGCTCTGTCATGATGTTGGCTCCAAATAGACTTTATGTGTTTCTAGGATTTCGCTTGATTATTTTGTTGCCCAAGCAATGTATAGGCTTCCGGCAAAGTCGCGACAAAGGAAAGCTGCCAATCATTTGCACCAGAGCGTGTTAACGTACGTCCTATGCCGGCAATCGCTTGCAAAAAGTTATTTGCACTTGCCCCAACAATAACCGTCATATTAATGTTGGCATGGCGACGCGTGGAAAACGCACGCTGTACGTTAGTGATTGCGCCCTGTGGAACGAGTTGAGCGTTCTGAAAATCCATAATGACATTGGCTCTGTGATCTACTTCATCCAGCATTTGGTAGGCTTCCTTAGCAGCGGTGTGGAAGTCAGCCCAGTTCCAGTTCTTCCCGTAGATGTATCTTAGAATGGTCTTCTCGTCGTTATCCCATACAACTGAAATGTTCACCTGATTCTCCCGACATTAACTAACCAGCATGCCCACTATTTTGTGATATGAAGGCCGCACTTGGAAAAGCGATACTATGCTGCGATGTACTCGTATGTTCGCGATAGCTATAAAGTGCCGCCAAAACGGCTGAACGCACCACATTACGGGGCGTATATAAAGATTTACCAATCCAAAGTGGTGGATAATGTGTACTGTTGAAACGATCCATCAGATATTTTGCGGCAGCATCTAGGATTTGAGGATCAATTCGTTCTTCGGTGTGTTCGTCCCAAAATAGCAAAGCATGTAAGCAGTAGGCCGTTTCTTCAATAGTCGATTGGTTATAGTAGCCCCAACCGCCATCGTCGCGCTGTGTTTTGATGATCCACTTAATTCGCGAAGGCAGTAAATCGTCCACAATTCCATGCAGCGACCAAACGGCGGTACTGGTCAAATAATAGGGCGAAATGTGCCACTTATCGAACCAGAAATACCCCGTCAGATCAAAACGCCGCAGCATTGCGCTGATTTTTTGAGTCCAACCATCAAAATGTTGATATTGGCGATCCATTTGCAAGGCTGCGAGTAAACGAATATTTACGCTTAATGACTGATCTAGTTCACCCGGATAACAACAAAAGTGCTGCTCGTGCTCGTAGGGCTTAAACACATCCGCACTCACGGCATAGCCACCCCAACGGAGCAACCCAAACGCAACCGCTGTATCATCTAAATCTGTCACCGGGAAATAGGGTGAATAACTCAGCCCTTTTTCTGGAGACCACATTGACCAAACAAAATCGAGAACACGACGTACATCAGGATCATCCAGCGTAATCGCATTTGCTAAGCGAAGATGATTGAGTGTCCATAAGGCCTCAAAAATGTCGATTGGTTTCACGAAAGGCGCGCCGCCATCTTTTTGTTCAGCCACCACTTGTTGCAAATAGCGAACCGCACGGTCATCAGGTTTTTTGAGTAATGCTGCCACGGTGGCTGCGGGAGAAGTACCAACTGAGCCATTAGCTTCTATAAAATCGGCATCATCGGGGATAAAACTTCGAAGTGCCTCTAATGAAACGACTAATGTGGTATATCGCCATAATTGAGGATTATGCCCAAGCATATTGAGCTTTTTCTCGATTTTTGCGACATCCTGATATAAATCCTTTGGGATGTCCAAACCGAGATCCACTGCCTCGTTGACGAGCGAATAGGCGAGAATAGGAAATCCTATCGTGTCATTCGCGTCGTGGTGTAACCGCCCATTTTCGCGCCACAAAAACGCTGCCCCTTGCCGAATACGTCGTTCGTCATCAGCGCCACGCCCTGCCGTATGCAACGCGATCATTCCCGCTAATGTTGAGATAATGCGGTCGTGATAATGCAGTACCTCGCCGCCCCAACTGCCATCATTGTGCTGGCGACGACGCAACCAAGGAAGCGCCTCATCAAAACCTTGTTTGGGAAAGTGCGGCGATAATCGGGCAATCCAAGCCGTATCATAAGCGACGCTGTCCATGCTACTTGAATCAGGCTTGAGAGACATTAAGAGTTGGGAGACGCTAATGTCAAGTTGGTCAGCTACAAAAGCATTCACATCGGGGTGGTTTGTCACGGCGTTTTCCTATGTCCGAGTGTTTATCTAAATTAACGGTGCAAATATGAGTCGTACTATTTCCAGTGGTTCCCATTTTCCAATCGCGACAGGTAACACACTCAGTAATGACTTTTACACGGTTGAAAATTCTCTCAACCGAATTGAGCATTACATATTACGGCGATTATTTCTCAATGATTTAATTCTAGTTGCATGTCCTGTTAAATCTGCATAAAGAAATTGAAGTTAGTTATCAACTGCCCAACTAATGTGTGATATTTGCAGAGTTGGCACGATTTGTCATAATGCTAATATCAAAATAAAAGCAGTCCACGGAGATTTCAGTCATTTGGTGAGTTACAAACAGATATCTGATATACAGGAGCGGCTCAACATACACTATGCGCTCAGAGGTAACGCGTTGCTGTTACAAGTCTTCGATATGAGGGTTGTATTGACATTTTGAAGCTTCGAAAACAATATACGGGCAAATGCTTTGGCTGCAAACCAGATCATTTCCCCATCTTTTCCGCATGTACTTTAACATCCGTAATTCGCGCTGGACTTATTTTGCCGCGCCGGAGACGGTGACTCGACTAGCCTTTAATACCTGACAGACTTATACCTTCTACGAAAAGGCGTTGGGCAAAGAAGAACATAATCATGACCGGCAGCACAAATATCACACAGGCCGCCATCAGATATGTCCACTCGGTTTGGTGAAGCGAAAAATAGTCGAGTAATCCGAGTGAAAGTGTATACTGCAGTTTCTGGGTGATGAAAATGCGAGGGCCTAAAAAGTCTGTCCATGTGCCTACAAATGTGAAAATGCACACGGTTGTAATGGCGGGTTTTGATAAAGGAATGATGATGCGTGAGAAAATTTGAAATTCACTCGCTCCATCAATCATTGCAGCTTCACTCAATTCCGCTGGCAAATTCAAATAGAACTGGCGAAGGAGAAAAATATATAACGGACTGCCACCAAAGGCTGGAACAATCAGCGGAGCCCAGCCCCATAATACGTTAGGGTTACCAATCCAATTGAGTGATTTGAATAAAACATAGGTTGGAACCATCACCGCTAAAAATGGCAGCATGATGGTTGAAAGACACAGGTAAAAAAGTGGCTCCCGTAGTCGCCAACGCATACGTGAAAAGCCATAGGCAACTATCGGACACGAAACGAGCGTACCTAACACATTGAGACCTGAAATAACAACGGTATTAAAGAAATAACGCCAGAAGTCGATAAATTGCAGAGCATTGGGATAGTTTTGCCAAATCAGTGTGCCGCTAAAAAATTGTGGAGGATACACAAAGACTTGATCTTTAGGCTTCAGTGAAGTCGAAATCATCCAGATAATGGGCAATAAAAACAACAACGAAATCGCCAGTAATAGCAGATGACGATTGATGGTTTGCATTGTTTTGCTCTGGTAGTAACCCATTGTCTTAGTCCTCGGTGTAGGTATAGTAGACATAGCGTCGGGCAAAGCGGAAAAACAGCAATGCTAACCCCAACGAAAGCAATAAAATTACCAGTGACAGCATGGATGCGTAACCGGCCTGCCAAAACACAAAGGCATTCTTATAGATATTGAGTGACAACAATAGTGTGCTGTTGACGGGTGCGCCAATCGACTGACCACTACCGCCACCGCCACTCCCCCCTACGGATGCGGCATAAGCCTGTGTAAATATTTGAATAAAGAACAATACACCTGTCAACGCATTATAGAAAAGCACAGGACTAAGCCCGGGTAACGTCACATGAACGAATTTATCCCATGTACCTGCGCCATCAATTTCAGCGGCCTCGTATAGATGACGTGGAATATCACGTAGCCCAGCCAAGGTAATTACCATGACTTGACCCGTCGTGTTCCAGATAATCATGATCAAAATGCCCGGTTTTGACCAATTCGGATCAGCCAGCCATCCCGGTGAAGGAATATGTAGAAAATCTAGCGGAACTTTCAACAAGCCGTAATTCGGATTGAGTATCCACAGAAATAGTAAAGTGACTACCAGAGGAGGCACTAAGGTCGGCAAGTAGATCAATGTCCGGTAAACATTGATACCTCGCATTTTCTGCGCCAACGGCAGTGCAATCAATAAGCCCACGATCACGGTAATTGGCACACCTGCCCCGGTCATCCACGCCGTATTGCCCAATGACTTCCAAAACAAGGAGTCATTAATCATCCGCGTAAAATTATCCAACCCCGTAAACTTGGTGTTGTTCGGTTGCAGGATATTGTAGTTGGTGAACGCCAAATAAATTGCCATCCCCATCGGATATAAACCGAAAACGAGGAATCCCACTAACCAAGGTGAGATGAACAACAGACCTTTGAGATTGCGTTTGATTTCATTCATAGTTGTGGCTTCGTATAGGGCAAAGCAATGCCTTGCCCTGTGGTCGATGTTATCGTCTTAAACAGCAGGAGGACCGGCGGCATCTAACAATGCCTGAACTTCTTCTGTCACTTGGTTCAAGGCATCTTCGGGTGTGGCCTGACCCAACAAAACGGCCTGTTCAGCGTCGCTAAGCTTCAACGAATACGTATGAGCGACGGCAATACGCGGGAAGACACGCTGGCTTTTCAATTCTTGCTGCTTAACAAACCATGCAAAACGCGCATCACTCTGAAGTGGGTAATCAGGGTGTGTAACGAGTTGGCAGGGATTTGCCACAACTTGGGCAAACGTAGAGCAAACTTGTGGGTCGAAACACATAAACTTCAGGAATTCCCATGCCTCGGCAGGATGCGGGGCACCCGCTGGAATGGTGTTGGGATCACTATCGGCATAGGACACACCGAACATTTCGGGATTCGCTTTTGGTGCTGGAAATCCACCCGCATTGATGGTCTTCTGATTGAAAGGCAAATCGGCTGTTGGGAAAACGATATTCCATTCGCCATCATAAACCATACCCACTTTGCCCGTGCGGAAGACATCTTGGTCGGTCAAATAACCGCCTGCACTGGAGATAAAGTTTTTGACCTTTTGTGCGCCATACTTTTCGTAGAAAGCTAGTTCCCACTTGAGCGCTTCGATATTCTTCGGATCATTGGCCGTGATTTTTTTGGTGTCCGGATTGTACCATTCACCACCAAATGCCCATCCATAAAGTATCAGATTTGCGACTTGTCCGTTTGCGAGGCCCGGATAGTCGGGGATGAACCCTAATCTCGTGATGTTCCCGTCTTTATCGAGAACAGTCATTTTGTCGGCCCAATCCGTCAAATCTTCTAAAGTCTGAGGGCCTTTTTCGGGATCAAGACCGACCTCAGTGAAGATGTCGCGGTTCCATAATAGACCGATGTTGAAATTGGCCGAGGCAAGCGCAAATACCTTGCCGTTATATGAACCCACTTCAGGGCCATACCAGTAGAGCTGATCCTTCCAGTTTGGAATGTCTTTTTCAAGCAATGGTGTAAGATCTTGCAACGCGCCGCGATGTGCATATTCAGGTACAGCATCACTCAAAACGAAGTGAACAACGTCCGGAGGCGTACCTGCCGAGATTGCGGTCGCAATTTGGGATTGGTCGGAAATATTGGTCAGCGTGACGGTAACATTGGGATACATCTTGGTGAAGTTGGCTGCGATCTGTTCCAATGCAGTCGAATTGGGCGGCCCGCCCCATTGATGCCAGAATTGCAGTTCAATTTTATCTTGCAGCGCCAACATCCGTGTGTTAGGTATGTAACCACCCAACAGTGCTGCACCACTAAGAAGCATACTCCCCTTTAAGAAACTTCGGCGGCTCAACATCTTGCTTGAAGCGTTGTCATTAGACACTATGCAGCCCTTTCTTCTAATATGCTAAACGGCATTCGCCGCATTAACCACATCCCATAAATCAGGAAAAAGCTTGGCAAATCGTGATGGATCGACCATCCACGCGAGTTTTTCAGGCGTTTGAGTAAAGGTCTTAAATAGGGGTATTTCGGGTGTGAGATCATATTGAGGATAAACGTGTTTGGATAATATTGCCAGTTCTGAGACCGCTTCGTAATGCCGGTTAGCAATCCAACCTGAATCCAATGTATTCAGATAAGCCGCGCCGTGCATGTCTTTCAGCGGCTCATAAATACCTTTTACGTCCAAAGGTATGACATCAGAAAAGAGCAACGGCGTATCGCCTGCATTGATTGTCAAGTGATGCAAGTTGGGTGGAATAACAATTTTGTCGCCCGCATTTGCTTCCAAATAACCACAATAATTGGAGGTGCGGTTAACCGTATCCATTGTTTGGAATATGAAATAGGCCGTGCCAAATAACACTTCGCAAATTTCCGGATAATTTAGAGAACTATCTTTTGGAAAAGAATGTAAATGACCGAGTGTTTTTGCCCGTTCACGACCGATGGCATTTGGAAACATCAACGTGAGTTCATACCGCATCCCACTTTCAGCCAATCGCGCTCGATCTGCCTGATCTGCGATGCCGTTATACATCCAATATTGTATTTGATCGGGTGGTTCGCAAGCTTCTGGTTGCAGTGCTAAAGGGCGTAAACGACTTAAGGGTCGGGAAAAAGTCTCATCGATAACTAAATTAGGCGGAAACACCAAGGTTCCATCATCCGCCCATTGCATGTCTAACCCAGCGATGTCTGAGAATGTTGGCATATAGCGCTATCGTGAAAGGTTGGTTATTATTTTTATCAATTGTACAAAGATCAAGTTGAGTACGCAAAAAGTTATGGTCATACCTACGAACACAGCCATTCCCGTTGAAGATTTAAAGCGCCAGTGGCAGCAAATTGAACCCGAAATTATGGAAGCTGTGCGACGTGTACTGCCTACAGGCAAGTATACACTAGGGCCAGAACTTGCGGCCTTCGAATCAGAATTTGCTCAATATGTAGGGACGACTTATTCAATTGGTATTAGCAGCGGTACGGCAGCACTGCATTTAGGGCTGGCAGCCTGCGGGGTTGGCCCCGGTGACGAGGTCATTACCGTTCCAAATACCTATGTGGCTACCGTTTTTGCAATTAGTTATTGCGGTGCGACACCAATTTTTGTAGATGTTGAACCTGATACCTTCAATATGAACACAGAGCAGATTGAGGCTAAAATTACATCTCGAACCAGAGCAATTTTGCCAGTTCATTTATACGGACAGGTTTCAAATATTGAGGCCATTGTTGAAATAGCACGTAAACATAACCTGAAAGTCGTTGAAGATTGCGCTCATACTCACGGCGCAACCCACCACGGACGCTTCGCCGGATCATTTGGTGACGTGGGTTGTTTTAGCTTTTATCCAACTAAAGTGATGGGCGCGTTTGGCGATGGTGGTATGTGTACGACCAGCGATCCTGCGATTAATGAGAAGATCCGTCAATTGCGCTATATGGGGCAGCGCACTAAATACAACCATGAGATTGTTGGCTTTCAAGAACGCCTCGATGAGCTGCAAGCGGCAATGCTGCGTGTCAAATTGCGCTATCTGGATGAATGGGTAAAACAGCGTCAGCGTGTGGCAGCGATATATGACGAGATGCTGACCGGTTTGCCAGTGCAGATACCAGTTGTCGCCAGTGGAAATGAACATGCTTATTATCTTTACACGATAAAAGCTGATCGACGGGACGAATTAAAGCAGTATCTACTGGATCACAGCATTGGGTGTTACATCGTCTATCCTTACCTTGTGCCTGAAACGGGTGCATATCAATCACTAGGCGTAGGACGAACAGGTATTCCTCAGGCGGCACAAGATGTCGATAAAATTCTATCGCTGCCAATGTTCCCAGAATTGCTGGATGAAGAAGCCATTCAGGTCTGCAATACGATACGAGCATTTTATAGTGACTAACAGCATGGTCAAAATCGTTATTCTGGGAGGCAGTTCGGTCGGTACACCCTCTCTAATTGATGCACTGCGCCGTTTACCGCTCCCAGCACACAAACTCCATCTGGTGCTGCACGGACGCACACTGGATAAGTTAGGGCCAGTGGCAAAGGTGGCTACGCAAATGGCCGATGGATGTGACTGGCTGGATGTCAGCAGCACAACCAATTTGGCAGAAGCTTTAGAGGATGCGACTTATATCGTCAATCAGGTGCGGATTGGTGGTTTAGCGGCGCGTGCTTTTGACGAGACATTTCCTATCGCCATCGGCATTCCGGGCGAAGAAACAGTTGGGCCAGGTGGGTTTGCAAATGCTCTACGGACTGTGCCGGAGGTGGTCAAACTCGCCCATGAGATTGAACAACACGCGCCAGATGCATTACTCCTATCGTTCACCAATCCGGCTAGTGTTATCCAATATGCAGTCAGCAAAACGACGCGTTTACGGGCAATTGGTCTGTGCGATGGGCCGGTAATGATGACTGGACAGGCAGCAGCGGCTCTGGGTGTTGATCCAGCCGAAATCAGCGTCGATTATGTGGGGATGCACCACTTTGGTTTTATCACACGAGTGGTTCATAACGGTAAAGATGTTACAGCCGATATGCTTGCGAGTTTGGAACGCATTCCGGGTTTCGATATGGACATCGATTTTGTGCGAGGATTAGGCGCATTACCCACACCCTATTTCAAGTATTTTATCCACACTGATCGAATACTTGAAAAACAGCGCAGCCAAAAACAGAGCCGCGCCCAGCAGTTGCAAGCGATTGAAGCCGAACTGATAAGTGAATATGCCAATGCAGATGGTCGTCCACATGGTTTGGCGAAACGCGGGGCAAAATGGTATGACGCGATCATCGCGCCGGTACTGATGAATTTGATCGAGCAGCGCGAATCCACTTTTATATTAAATGTGCAAAATAACGGGCTTGTCCCTTGGCTGCCTTCTGATGCGATTGTTGAGACACCCTGTTTACTGCAAATGGGACAAGTACGCCCTATTGCTATAGCTGCACCATCAAGTGAACTCAAAGCGCGAATCCAACTAAATTGTGCCTATGAACAATTGATGGTTGATGCCATTCTAGAGCAATCAGAGGCGAAGGCGCTGCGGGCGTTAACCATGAGTCCTTTGGTTCAAAATACTACGCAAGCGCGGGCGGTGCTGAAACAGATTTGGCCGAATGCGATGCCAACTACACATTTACCATCCTAATTTCAACGAAGGAAAATCGCGTGACTGGATTTTATGACGATCTTTATGAACAACCGGCAGCGATTCGCCAGACGGTTGATGCTTTGCAAAATCAGCTTAAGTCCATTTCACCATTAGCAGCACGGCTCGCGAGCGGTGACATTCAACGGGTCATTTTTACGGGTATGGGCGGTTCCTATGCAGCAGGGACACTTTCCCAATTAGGGCTTATTCGAAAAGGGATTCTAGCGCTGGCGGTCGAAGCATCGGAATTGATTGTCGATTATGGCTCTTTTATTACCTCCAAAACGTTGATTGTTGCTATTTCCCAATCGGGTCGCTCAATTGAAGTCGTGCGTTTGCTCGATCTCCTTAAAACACTACCTGACCCTGCCCCTGTGATTGGGATTACCAATACTGTAGGCAGTCCGTTAGAAACGGATAGTACATACGCGATTGTCACACAGGCTGGCGAGGAAGAAAGTGTATCCACCAAGACTTATACCTGTGCGTTGGCCGCCTTACATTTACTCAATTGCACATTACTGGGCGAATCGCTGGAAGCGGCGACCAACGATATTCTACGTGCGGCGGATATTCTAGAGAGCCATATCCCTGTTTGGCGACAACAAACGAGTGACATCGCTAATCAACTTTTTCCTAAATTGCAATTTATGGAATTTGTCGGGCGTGGTGCGGCTCGTGCTTCGGCATTAACGGGAGCGCTGATCACTAAGGAAACGGCCAAACTCCCGACAGAAGGTATGCTTGGTGGACAGTTCCGACATGGGC